>PWSL01000017.1 GCA_003563255.1 Desulfonatronospira sp.
CAGGCATCTTCGACCCGGCCAAGTCCGCTGCCCTCAGCAGCTATGCCCTGGTGGCCAGGGATTACATGCATGCCCAGATCCGCTTTGGTTACCATTTTGCAGTGGTGGACTCCCTCATGAGTTCCAACAGGGATCAGAACTACGCCCAGTTCAGCTTCAAGGGAGGAGGAGCCCGCGAAGAGCAGAAGATATTAAGGCTTGAGGCAATCAAAATCGTCCTGGAACAATTCGGCTTTACCTGCTTTATCAAGGGAGATATGCTGAGCGCTGAAACAGCCCGCGAGGACGAGCAGGCTATCTGGCGCTCCATGCTGGTACTGGGCTACCTCCTGGGCAGGACCAGGCTTCTGGACATGAGCATGCACAGGCTGGATGTAAACGACCTGGCCAGGCAAATAATAGAGGAAATCGATGCAGCTTTGGCCCTTTAGAAAAAAACAAAAAAAAAGCAGCTTGGTAAGCTGGGTTACGCCCTACCTGGCGGTAGGCCCTGCACCCATGTCCCACGCCCACCTGCAGCATCTGAAGCAGGCCGGGATTGACGCCATCCTGAACCTGTGCGCCGAGTTCCCGGACCTGCCGGAAATCGAACGCCGGGCCGGCTTTGATGTTTACTACCTGCCTGTGGAGGACGAGGAAACCCCGGACATGGAAACCATGGACAACGCCCTGGAATGGATGGACGAATCCATTTACTTAGGCAAAAAAGTCCTGGTACACTGCCGCCACGGCATCGGCCGCACCGGCACCCTCACCGCGGCTTACCTCCTGCGCAAGGGCCTGACTTCCAGAAAGGTAAACAAACTGCTAAATCCCCTGCGCTCCCAGCCGGCCAACTACAATCAGTGGAGCCTGCTCAGGCAGTACGGGCGTCTCCAGGGCCGGCTACAGATCCGTGAGCCCAGCCTGGAACAAAAAAACATTGTGGATCTCACCCCTTTCTTCAAGGACCTGGAGGTCCTGCTAAACAGAGTCGAGATAAACCTGGAGGGGAGGCGTCTGTGCGGCAGAGAACATATCCTGTGCTGCTCACTGGACGTCCGGGTGAGCTTAGTGGAGGCGGTTTACATCTCCCACAAGATAAACACCGTTTTAACCCGGGAAAGCAGGCAGGAGCTCATCCGCAAGGCCTGTGGAACCAACGGGACCGGAGAGGGAGATGAGCCCCTGGAATGTTCCCTGTGCCCCCTGAACCAGAACCGCAAGTGCTCTTTCTTCCACCACCGCCCCCTGGCCTGCCGCCTCTTCGATTACAGCGACCTGGGATCAAAAGAATATGCTGATATAATGGATCAGGTAGGCCAGCTCTCCAGCAACCTTTTTCTGGCCTTTGGAGGACAGTTTCTGCAGCAGGACATAAATTTTGACTTGACCCGGGTCATCTCCGGAAAGTATGTCCAGGACTTTTTCCATATCCTCATGCAATGTGCTGAGGGAAACAACCGGATTTCACCTGAAAAAGAGCTCTGAACACACAAGACAAAGTATTGCCGTAAATGACCCTGGACACCCTGCACACCTCGGCCATGCTCTTTTTGAGCATTGTTTTCGAGTCCGCCCCGTTTATTCTCCTGGGAGCGCTCTTTTCCTCTCTGGTACTGGTATTTATCCCCGCGGACTTCTTCAGAAGAAAGCTGCCCAGAAACCCGGTCCTTTCCCTGCCTCCGGCCCTGGCCCTGAGCGCGGTTTTTCCGGTGTGCGAGTGCGCCATAATCCCCGTGGTGCGCGGACTGGTGCGCAAGGGCATGCCCATAAGTGCAGGCACAGTGTTCCTCGTGGCCGCCCCCATTTTAAACCCGGTGGTCCTGGCCTCTACATTTTATGCCTTCAGGTTCAACCTGGACGTAGTTGTGCTCAGGTTTGTCCTGGCTGCTGCGGCAGCCCTTATTGTGGGCTTTATTGTCTACCTGGCCTTAGAATCAGGCGGCCGTCGCCCCTTTGCCAGGGATCTCCCCATGGCTGGAGAGACACACTCCAGGCCCTCTTTCTTCAGTCCCGGCACCTGGAAAAGGGTGCTGGATCACAGCATTGACGAATTTTTCACCATCGGCAAATATTTCATCCTGGGGGCCGGGGTGGCCTCGCTTTTTCAAACCTATATGAGCCAGCAGGCGGTCATGGCCTTTACCGAATCCGCTTTTATCGCCCCCATGGTCATGATGCTCCTGGGATACGTGCTCTCGCTTTGCTCCACTGCGGATGCCTTTGTGGCCGCATCCTTCGCCGGCACCTTCACCCCCATGTCCATCGTGGCCTTCCTGGTGTTCGGACCCATGCTGGACATTAAAAACACGGCCATGCTCCTGGGATACTTTCCCCTGCGCTTCGTTATTTTATTCATTGCCGCGGCAGCCGCCACTGTTTATACACTGGTTGTAACCATGCAGTTTCTGTTGTAAAAATAAGCCATGCTCAAGACAATAATCCTTTTCGCCCTGGCCATCCTGCAGGTCAAACTCATATATACCGGGGACATCCTGTACTACCTGTCCCCCAAGATGCTGCCCTTTTTCTACTTCTCCACCACTGTATTTCTGCTGCTGGCGGCTTACAGGGCCATGCTCATCCTGGCGGAATCAAGCGGTCTGGAAACCACCTCCCAGGCCTGCGACTGCTGCGCCCACGACGAGGATGCCTCCAGGTTTTCCAGGACAGCCATGTATATCCTCTTCTGCCTGCCCCTTTTGACCGGCTTTCTGGTCCCGCCCAAGCTTTTGGACAGCTCTCTGGTGGACAAAAAAGGCATAATCTACCGGGAAGTTGCCTCAACCCCTTCTGATCAGCTCCCTTCTGAGACAAGGCAGCAGTACACGGATCAGACCGGGGAAATTGACCATGAATGGTGGGAAGAATACGAGTTTGAAACTCAAGAGCAAAACGTGCAGGAGGAAGAACAGCAGGCCCTGCGCGACGAACTGGGCATCTGGTACGATGAGGACTACTATAGGGACCTGGCTGACAGGCTCATTGATGGTGATAAAATCGTGGTCAGCGATTCAGGGCACCTGGATGTCATGCTGGTCATCGCCGCTTACCAGGAAGAATTCCAGGGCCGGGAAATAGAACTTACCGGATTTGTCTACCGCGACGATCACATGAGCAGGGACGAAGTCGCCCTGACCAGGACAGCCATTACCTGCTGTCTGGCGGATGCGACATTCTACGGCACCCTGATCCGCGGTGAAGACCTGCACCGCCTGGAACGCGACCAGTGGATAACCGTAAAAGGCGAAATCGACCTGGCCCGGGTCCAGGGACAAAACATGATCATGATCAACGCCAGGCAGGTCCAGGAGATCGACCCGCCGGATTCACCCTACGTCTACCCTTATCTCTATCAACAATACAACCCGGAGGCGCAGTGAAAAAACACAGGGCAAGGAAACATCTCGGCCATAAACCGCCCGTAACCATTCAGTGGGTGCCAGTAATCACCAGCGAAAGTAGACGTCAGGCGTACTCCCCAACCGTGTGCGGCGAAGCCGCCCGTGTGCAGCCCACGGCTGCCAGTGCCAAAAAATCTTCTCCGGCACGGGAAGCCTACAGGCTTCACACCCGACTAAAATACGCTTTGCTGTCCTACGGAATTTTAGCGGGCAGGCAGGTGCTCCGCACACACGGTTTTGAAGAATAAAGAGCCCAGACAGCATGTCAGGCAAGAAACTCTGCATGACAGGCTCCACTCTTAACCGTGCGCGGCGAAGCCGCCCATGTGCAGCCCACGGCTGCCAGTGCCAAAAAATCTTCATCTTCCCCATGCCCCTTGCTACTCTCCCTCAATCCCTCAATCCCTCAATCCCCCAATCCCTAAATTCCTAAATTCCTAAATTCTTGAATCCAAATGAAAAAAATCAGACCTGCGGCTGTCGAAGCCCCTGCGGTCCGTGAGGATCACTTCCGCCTGCAGCCCGGATTTCTTCAGCCCCACTTCCTTGCTCAGGCTGAACACGGTTTTGCCCCAGGAGGTAATCAGGCATGAATGTCCGGCCAGGTCCCCCAGTTCGGAAGCCCCTGTACCGTTGCACCCCAGAACGTAACACTGGTTCTCGATGGCCCTGGCCTTTAAGAGGGCCTGCCAGTGCTCCACCCTGGCCATAGGCCACTGCGAAGTGAGTATAAAAAGATCCGGCTCGAATTCGTGCTGGTACAGAAAAAGCTCAGGATAGCGCAGATCATGGCAGATGCCGAATCCAATTTTTATACCTTTCCATTCAAAACACTGCGGTGCATGCCGCCCCGGTTCAAAGTGCATATTCTCCTTGCCCGGCTTAAACAGATGCAGCTTCTGGTATGGCGAATATTTTTCCCCGTCCGGAGTGAAAAGCTCAAAGGCGTTGTATATCCTTCCGTCCTTTTCCTCCCAGAAGCTCCCGGCCAGGACATTCTCCGTTCTGGATGCGAACTCGCTCATTATCTGCCTGACCTCCAGATTCATCTCTAAGCAGCGGTCCCTTTGCAAATAATCAAATCCGCCCATGAACAGTTCAGGAAACACCCAGAGACAGGGGCCCTGCTGCCTTTCAATCAGGTCCAGCCAGGGCTGAATATCACTTACCCGGCGCATCACCCGGGTCTGGCAAACTCCGACAGCTACTGCCTCCATTTATACCTCTTCCTTGATGTGCATGCCTTGCAGCATCTCTTTATCCATTGCATACAAAATATCCAGAAATCCTGTCTGCAGGCTTCCCGGTCCCCCGGCTTCCAGGACGGCCCTTTCCCCGGCCAGGCCCATGACTGCCATGCCCATAGCCGCAGCCTGCAAAAAATCCTTTTCCACGGCAGAAAATGCCGCCACCAGGCAGGTGCTGCAGCATCCCATCCCGGTAACCTTAGTCATCATGGGGTGGCCGTTATTGACCGTCAGGAGCTTATCCCCGGAAACCACCAGGTCCTTCTCCCCGCTGACGCAGACCACGCATTCATAACGACTGGAAAGTTCCCTGGCCGCTTCCAGGGCCAGGGCAGATCCATGCAGGCTGTCCACCCCTCTGGGCTTGTCCCCGGAGCCCCCCAGGGCCATGATCTCCGAGGCATTGCCCCGCAGTATGCTTACCCAGCCTTTCTTTAAAAACTCCATGGGAGCATCCACACGCAGCTTGCTGGCCCCGGCCCCCACAGGATCCAGCACCACCGGGACACCCAGCTTTACCGCCCTGGATGCACCCAGGCGCATGGCCTGGACCTGGTTCATACATGGCGTGCCCATGTTTAAAACCAGTGCAGAACCAAGAGATGTCAGCTCCTCCACTTCATGCTCCGACCTGGTCATGGCCGGGGATGCCCCCAGGGCCAGAAGGGCATTGGCCGTAATACTGGTCACCACTATATTGGTCAGGTTGAGCACCAGCGGCCTTTTTTCCCTGATTTCCTCCAGACTTTCCCAGACCTTTTCAGATGTAATCATTTCCATTCCCCCAGACTTTCCTTAGTTCTTGCCCAGCCCTCTTCCTCTCTTCACTCTTTCACACCTTCTCCCCTGGCCAACTCGCTCCCTCAACCTACCCATGTTCACCCCGTGAAACATTTATCCTGTTAAATGTACAGCAGCACGAGCATCGCAGGCAGGAGTTTCACTGAAGCCCCAATGCCTGCCCCGTGAAACAGTCCAAAGGACTCCCTGTCGTAGACAGGGGTTTCACCGGGGCCCTATGCCTTCTTCTCCATGCTCCATGCCCCATACTCTATGCTCTATGCCCCATTCCCCCAATCCCTCAATTCCTCAATCCCTCAATTCCTCAATTCCTCAATCCCCCATTACAAACTTACCCTCCTCGCCCTATCCACTACGATACTCTTCATAAGGGGTTCGTGCTCCAGGGAGCTCAATACTTCAAAACTGACCCGTGGAAACTTTTCACCTATCAACCGCACACGTTCCGGGATATCCTTTTCCACGTGGCTGCCGTCCAGAAGAAAGTAGGGAAAAATCACTATCTTTTCAATTCCCTCCCGGGAGAGCCTGTGCACCAC
>PWSL01000190.1 GCA_003563255.1 Desulfonatronospira sp.
CAATCTGCCTGCCCGGTGAAATAGACGAAGTCTCAGCGCAGTTTATCCCGTGAAACAGTCCCTTGGGACTCCCCAAAGGGGGTTTCACTGGGACGGATTTCACTGGGTGTGATCTGCCTGCGTAAAATTTCTTCCATTTTACTGGGGTGGGCTAAAAGCTCTTTTCTTTACTGGGTTGCGGGCACAGCCCGCGTTATATAAAATAGGCTCTGCCATCGACTGCCAGGGACGCGTAAACACCCTCCCCTTTTCTTTTTCATTTCGGGGTAACAGGCCCTGGCTTTGCTTTGCCAAACAAAAGGGGCCGGATGAGATCCGGCCCCTTTTTACATGATAGATGTTTAAACAAGCGGTCTGCTGTTCTTGAACCCCCTGGCAAAGGCCTCCTTGCGGGTGAAGCGTCTGGGTCGGGAGCCTGTCGTTCATAACCCATTCAAAAAATATGTCGCACTTAGCAATCAGGCCTGGTCAACCTTGAGAATATTTCACGAAACGGGAAAATTAATACCAAAACAACCAACCTCTCGCTTACTTCAGCCCTCTTTTAAAAACTGTTATGAGAATGCAGGTGAAGCTAAAAAAATGGCAAAAAGTGGTCTTGTCACAGGGTCATCCATATTTCTCCCTGGTTCCATATGTCCAGGTTTTAGACTTGATGTAACTACATCTGTAGTAATAATTATTAATGCAGTTTGACTGGGACAAAAAAAACGTGACAGCAATCTGGAGAAGCACGGTATAGATTTTCATGATGCGCCAGCTTTTTTTGAGTCTGATCTGTTATGTTTTGAGTCTGATCGACAGGATTACGTGGAAAAGATGTTAGTAGCTTTTGGTCAGCTTGCTGGGCGTTTGATTGTTACGGCTTATACCCTGCGCAATGAAAGCATCCGTATTTTATCCATGCACAAAGCCAGTGACAGGGAAAGGAGGCTTTATGAACAATACATCAAAGACAGATTGGGATAGGGTGGATGCCAGGCCTGATCATGAATTTGCCAGGGATGCCATAGCTGACCCTGATAATCCGCCCATAGACGAGGAGTTTTTGAGCAGGGCCAGACAGGTGCAGCCCCCTCAACCCAAGCGGCAAGTGACTTTGCAGCTCGACAGCGATGTTCTGGAGTGGTTCAAGCAACAGGGCAAAGGATATCAGACCATGATTAACGCAGTTCTCCGGGCCTACAAGGATGTCCAGGAAAAGGAGCAGCAGACTCAGTAATTGATCGAGAGTCAGTCACGCCCTGGAGGGTGTCTTGCCTGACAGGCTGCCTGGGCTCTTTATTCTTCAAAAGCTGTGTGTGTAAAGCACCTGCCTGCCCGCTAAAATTCCGCACGCAAGGGGGTGACAGGCGGGCGGCTTTGCCGCGCATGGTTTGGGAGCACGCCTGGTTTTCTTTAGGCGGTGATAACTGACACCCTACTGAATGGTTACCCAGAAACGACCCGGCTGCTACTGATAGTTTGATAAATCCCCTGCATTTCAGGCAGACCATTCATTCATGACTGGAACTGGTACAGGGCATTGGCACCAGTCCATAAAAAAAGAGGCGCCCGGGGGACGCCTCTTGATGAAACCAGGCTCAGGCATTTGGGTGCTGAACCTCTATGTTGTATGGACTGAATTGCTGGACTTAACCTTTCTGCAGATCACCTTTCTTATCGGCCCTTTGTACTTCCTGGGTCCTCTGCCAGAAGCGGTGCAGCCCGGCCCCTCCCAGGGCGGCTACGGCAAAAGCTCCGCCTGCAGGTAGTTCAAAGCTCTTTCTGGCCTCGATGTAGCCTTCCGGGGGCAGGCGGTAGATATGGGGGTCGATGTCGATTACGTAGAACACTGCAGTATCCCTGGTGCCCCACAGATAGGCCATAGACTTTCCCCTTCTCTGCAAGTCCGATACCCGGGCATTGCCTTTCTCCAACAATTCTTCCCTGTTGCCGAAGGTTATGGCCCCCACCGGGCAGGCATCGGCGCAGTAAGGGATATGCCCGGCCATAACCCGTTCCGCACAGAAGGTGCACTTGATGGCTACATGTTTTTCATCATCCATCATGGGCGCCTCATTGGGGCATACCTGGATACAGCCATGGCAGCCCACGCATTCCTCCAGGTCAGTAACCACCATTCCTCCTTCCTCGCCTTCCACGTAGCTGATGGCTTCAGTAGGGCAAATGTCGATACAGGGTGCGTTTTCAATACAGTGCATGCACATGAACTTACGGAACCGGCTGATGGTATAAGGATACCCCCTGGATTCATGCTGCTCTATTCGGGTTCGCTTGGTTCCAAAAGAAGAGTCCTCGTAGATATTTTCGCAGGCCACGACACAGGCGTGGCAACCTATGCAGATGGTCTCGTCTATGAGCATGGCGTGTTTCATGATATTTCTTGGCATAATTTTTTATCCTCCGTGGATTAAGCTTTGTACACCCGGACACAGAAGTCATTCATGGCTGAGCCGGCACCAGGATCTTTGATCTCCAGCATCTCCTGGATATTTATCCTGGGGATTAAATCACCCTCGTTGGCCCCGCGCTGATAAGCCAGGCTCAGCTTCTGTGACCAGTGGCCGAAGCCGTGTTCTACGCAGACGCAGTCCGGACGGATGCCGTTGGTCAGGTGGGCCTTGAGCTTGATCTTGCCGGCTCTGGATTCCACGTACAGTTCCTGCCCGTGGCTTATGCCCATGTCGTGAGCCTTGTCGGTATTCATGATGACAAAGTTCTCCGGGTATTCCTGGAGCATGAGGTAATTGTTCTGGGTCTGAGACATCTTGTGCATCCCTGGCCGACTTATGATCATGTAAAAAGGATAGTCATCGCTGGGCATTTCCCTCTTGGGCTGCCAGTAAGGCAGGGGATCATACCCGGCCTCCTTGAGCTTGTTGGAATACAGTTCAATTTTGCCGCTGTCCGTAGGCCAGGAAGTCCTGGGAGTAAAGGGTTTTTCATCACTCCAGAGACCGTTGGGACTGTTTGTAAGTTCTTCCCAGGAAGAGCCAACGCTTTTTAGTTGTTCATCCCTCAACCTGCCGCCGCTGACATTGGCAAAATAATGCCCCAGCCCCATCTCTTGGGCTATGCCTTCAATTATGCCTCCATACCCCTTGGTGTCGTGCAGAGGCTCTATGATGGGCTCGCGCAGAGCTATCTGAGGATACATGGCGAAGTAGGATCTATTCCCCATGCCCCAGGTTTCCAGGAAATAGGACTCAGGAAAGACCACGTCTGCCATCTGGACCATCTCGCTGGGCCAGATATCAATCACTGCCAGAAAGTCCAGCTTTTTCAGGGCCTCGGTGGATTTTACGGCATCCGGAAAAGCCAGGACATTGTGCTTGCGCACCAGGGCCGCTTTCAGGGGGTAGGGCTTTTCGGTAAGAATAGCATCGGTCACTGTTGAGAAATCACCGCGCCTGGTGGGTCCGATTATGGGATGTTTCTCAAAGCCGTCAATGCGGTCCGTGCGCATGGAGGGCATGTCCGGCGCAGGGAAAAGACTGTTGAAAGATACGTCAAAGCTTGGGGTCCTTCCGATGATCTGCCCGCCTTCCCGGTCCATGCTGCCCACCAGGGAATTGAGAATCAGGATGGTAAAAGCCGCCCGCCAGGAGTTGACATGATTGGGTCCGCCGGCGTCCCGTTTATGATTGGGGATCAAGGCCGGTTTATTAGTGGCGAACTCTCTGGATATGCGGTAGATGGTCCCTGCAGGTACATCGGTCTTGTCCTCGGCCCACGAGGGAGTATATTCCTTGACCGCTTCTCTTAGTTCTTCAATGCCCTGAGTATAATTATTGACGAATTCATGATCGTACAGGTCCTCGTCCAGAATTACATTGATCATGGCCAGCATGAAGGCCAGGTCAGTGCCGGGCTTTATGGGAACCCATTCGTTTGCCAGGGTGGCGGTCACTGTAAGCTTGGGATCCACAACCACGGATTTAGCACCTTTCTGCAGGGCCTGGACATAGTCTCTGGCGGACATGTTTTTGGCCTTGGAGGGCATGTCCCATCCAAAAGACAGTAGATAATTAGAATTGGCCACATCCAGCATGAACGGTCTGTTTCCGGTGCCCACGCAAGCCCGCCATATGGCTGTATACGTGGTGAAGCATGTGCTGTGGTGCTGGATATGGTTGGGAGTGCCTATGGCTTCGCGCAGGCGATTCATCCAGGGATGCCCTCTGGAGAAAAAAGCGATGGATTCCGGTCCATGATTCTCCCTGGCTTTATTAAATTCATCGGCAGTAAGCTTATAAGCTTCTTCCCAGGAGATCTTGGTCCAGCCCGGATCCACTCCGGGGCCTTTTTCAGGATTGGTCCTCTTCATGGGGTATTTAAGCCGGTCGGGATCATAAAGATCCTTTAGAGCTGCGTATCCCTTGACGCATAATTTGCCCTGGGCTACCTGATCGTCCGGATTGCCCTTTAGCTGCACAGCCCGGCCGTTGTCGTCAATCTCTGCGACCATGGCACAGTTGGCACTACAGATGCCGCAAAAACTGAACTTCTGGGTTACATCAGAGTCAAGGGGTTCTACTGCGGTTGTTCTGGGCTCCTCTTTTGGAGTGCAGCCAGCCAAGGCAAAGCTGCCGGCTGCACCCGCCGCCACCGCTGCCGAAGAGGCCTTGAGAAAAGACCTTCGGGTCAGGTTTTTAGGGGTTTTGGAATTTTGATCACTGGTCATAACCAACCTCCTTGTTGCTATAAGGCTTCCTGTAAAGCCCGGTGGTCCAATACCACCCAGCTCTGGGTCATCCGGGCCACTAAACCGTAAAATCCTGTGAAAGGCCGAGCAGTCATATCCCGGCATAATCTGGGGACCCACTGCAAAACATGCTGTTCCAGAAATTTTGCCTGGCCTGCAAGCAGATCCAGTTCGCCTTCTTCCAGCTCGTCATCAGCACTCATATAAGCCAGATGAGCCATAAACCCCAGCTCAACAGCTATATGGTCCTCGGTCAGCTCTTCAACCGAACCTTTTTCCAAGCCATATTCCAGGTAGAAATTCTTAACCTCCACCCAGGGTTTGTCCATGAGCCTTTTCTTTTTGCCCATGTATACCGATTCATAAGCATGCACTCCTTCTGGATGCAGGAAAAGAGCGGTAAACTGCTTGCGCAGAGGCAGAAAATCTCTTTCATGCTCCTGCAGGGTCAAAATGATTTGCTGCATAGAATTCGAGACTGATTTTGCTTCAGAAACAGGACTTGATTGCAGAAAATTCAAGACCTTTTCCTGAGAAGTCTGAAAAAGACTTAACAACTCAGAGTCGGGTACATCCCGATAGGCTGAGGAGATAAGAGAATAGATAAGGCCCCTGGTCTCATGCTGCAGATGTGCTTTAGAAGCAGCAGCCGAAGCGTGGGTCTGTTCTTGAGGGGGGTGTGGAGTGGATGGATACATAAGGTCCTCAAATGAATGTTGAAAATTTTCGTATTAATTATGATATCTATTTATTACTTTAATCATGTATCAGGACACATGTCTAATTAAAATTTTTTATGCGGCTATAAGCGAGGCAAATACAAAAAACAATCTGAAGCTCTAAATCAGACATCAATTTTTCATCGCACATGTTCAGGTCTCCTCTTAAACTGCCGGTAACAATTTAGCCATTTGCATGTGGCATGGGACTGGCCCTCCCCGCACTTATTTATAAACGTGTCAGTCATCCTTCAGGAAAAGGTTTGGAGGTGCCCACCCCCTGCTTTCCTTAAAATGGGCTAAACTGTTACGGGGACAGGCACTCCGGGACCCACTTGAGCATCATTTTGTGCTCTAAACGACTCATATTTTGGGATAAGTGGGTCCCGGAAGAGCCAGTCCCCCTCCGGGCTGTATGCCTCCGGGCAGGAAGCCGTGCCACATGCAAAGCGCTAAACAGATACCTTAAGAGATTCTAAGTGGTGTTTCTGGCAGGCTGGTATCCGACCCCCATGAGGGTTACA
>PWSL01000083.1 GCA_003563255.1 Desulfonatronospira sp.
ACCCAAAGAAGAAGATTATTGAACCACAAAGACACGAAGGTCACTAAGCTTAAAACAGTAAGGAGGGTATTTTTTGAAAACCGGGCAACGGTTTTCAAAAAGGCTGCCTTTTCATTTGCCGCCTGCCCCGTTAAACGCGAAGCCTGTTTAACTGGGGTCTTCCCGGCAAACGAAAAACCAAAACCCTTTGTGCTTTCTTCCTTTGTGTCCTTTGCGCCGGGCCTGCCACGCTGAAAGCGTGGTTCAAACTTTCTTGTTTTTTTATGACCCCGGTTAAACCCTGCTCCGCAGGAACGCTTCCAGCGTTGTTTAACGGGGCAGGCCCCGGTTAAACCCTGCTCCGCAGGAACGCTTCCAGCGTTGTTTAACGGGGCAGGCAGGGTCTCAGGAGTAAGTCACCAGGCTTTTTCAGCGACCCTGCACGGAAAAAGTGGCCCCTTCGGGGCGTCATCCGGTTAACCATTGCAGGACGCATTTTATTTTTCCCACGATAAAAAATAAGTGCCGGGGTGCCTGTCCCCACAAACACTTCCCAGACTGGAGCCTGGAAACGAGAGGTAACCATGAACGAAGAACCAGGAACCAGGAACCGATTTTAACGACCAACATGTTGTTTCGAAATTTGTGCTAAGTGCTTAAACAGATACCAATAGTTAATGACATTGATCAGCAAGCCACTTTCACACTCCGCAAAGATATGCGCAGTAACTTTTTGCAGGCGCATGCAACCTTACACAATAACCGGATAAGACTGGGATACCGCTATGCAGCCTGACTGGCCTACCGTTGGGGAACTTATTGAAGTCGTTGACAGCGATAACCGTCCCCTGGCGGTTCTTCCTGACGCGCTGGTGCATTACCAGGGCCTGCATCATCGTTCAGTGGCGGTAATTGTGCACGATCGTCATAACAGGGCTTTCCTGCGCAAAAGATCAGCCGGTGAGTTCCCTTATCCTGGCAGGTGGGACTTGTCTGCCTGCGGGCATGTACTGGCTGGAGAAAGCGTGCGGGAAGCGGCCTTGAGGCGTTTAAAAGGCAGCACCGGGTTGAGCGTGGGACGGATAAAAATCTTATATTTAATCAGCGGACGTAAAGAGACCAATTATGAGTTTGTTTATTTCATCAGCGCCGGCAGGATAAAAAGGGTTCCGGCTACAGAGACGGAACCGGGGAGTCTTTTCCTGGATCCCCAGGGGCTTAAGGAGTTTGTTCTGGAGAACCCGGAAGACCTGACACCCTGGTTGGTATACTTCTGGAGGCTGGGGCTGATTTTCAGGCAGGGTAAGCTGCCACCCGCCCGGGAGCAGGTTTAATTAATAAAAACATGGGCGTATTTCTTAACCTGGGTCAAGGTCTCTCCCGTTCCCCGAAGCACGGTAGTCAGGGGGTCCTCGTCAACATTCACCTTAACCTGAACCTCCCGGCTGATGAGCTTGTCAAGACCCTTGAGCAGGGCTCCTCCGCCGGCCAGAAGAACGCCATTGTCTGCAATATCCGTTATAAGCTCCGGAGGAGTTTTTTCCATGGCCTGATGCACCGCATGTACTATGGCCCATACTGGTTCATGGATGGCCTCACGTATCTGGGAGTCGTTTATTTCTACTGCTGCAGGGTTGCCGTCCACGATTCTTTTGCCCTGCACTCTAAGGGTCATAGGTTCCGAAGGCGGACAGGCAGTACCGATGGTCATCTTGATTTTTTCGGCTGTGTTCTCCCCAACCAGGAGTTGAAACTCCTCCTGGATAAAGCGCTGGATGGCTTCGTTCATTTCATCCCCGGCCACCCGCACTGATTCGGAATATGCTACCGCCGACAGAGAGATAACGGCAACTTCAGTGGTCCCGCCGCCAATGTCCACCACAAGATTGCCAATGGGTGCTTCAATGTTCATGCCGGCACCTATGGCTGCTGCCATAGGTTCCTCCACAAGCCTGATCTCCCTGGCACCGGACTGCAGCCCCGAATCGATGACCGCCCTTTTTTCCACCTGGGTAATGCCTGTGGGTACGCATATGACCATTTTGGGCTTGATCAGGTTGAAGCCCCGGATGACTTTTTTTATAAAAAACGCGATCATGGCATTGGTGACTTCAAAGTCAGCTATGACCCCGTCCTTCAATGGTCGAATAGCTACTATTCTCTGAGGGGTGCGACCCAGAAACTCTTTGGCTTCTCTGCCCACTGCAAGCACTTTGCCGTCCCTGGAATCCAGGGCCACCACTGATGGTTCATTCAGAACAATACCGTCTCGGGGTGTGTACAAAAGGGTGTTTGCAGTTCCAAGATCCATGGCCAGGCTCTGGCCGAAAAAAGAAAAAAGCTTGCTGATAAACATCAAAAGACCTCGTAGCCTAAGCTTCTCAGCTGATGCGACTTTTTAGATACAGGTTTTCCAGGAAAAGTGCGAGATAATCCCCAACCATGTGCACGAACCCCCTGAGATCTTCATCAATAGACAAGGCCTCAGTATCTGCCAGCACCAGGATTCCCCTGGTCTTTTTGTGCACTTGCAAAGGCATGCAAATAACAGAGGTAAACTGTTGGGAAGGTGTTTCCTTACCGAAAAGAGGCAATCCTGCAGGGCCCTCCTCCAGGCCTGAAAAAATGGGTGATCCGTGCTTGAACACCCAGCCCAGCAGCCCGGAGTCAATATTAAACTTTTTCTGCTCCAGATTGACACGGGGCAGGATTTCCTGACGCAGTCCCTGCAGATAATAGCCCTCACCCCTTTCATCCCTGGCTGCCATGAAACAGTGCTTAAACCCAGTGGACTGGCTGAGCAGTTCAAGCAACTGGTTCAAAAAAGACCGCCATCTGGGTACTCTCTGCCTCAACTTCTGTATCAGAGTCAAGTATCTATAATAGTCCTGGAGCGCAATGTTTTCATCCGCCTGTACCAGCCCCAGTCGGACATCCTCGGTGAGCTGGGCGAACTGGTAAAGGATCTTTTGGTCCTTGTCGCTGAAAGAATATGTCTTTTTGCTGTCCACGCAAAGTACACCTGCGCCGCCTGGAAGAGGGCAGCCCATGAAGGCCTTGATTTTGGACTCGCTTTCCCTGGTATAGTAGCCCAGACAACCCTCATCACGCTCAAAGTTGTTGATGAGCAGAGGTTTGCTGTTCTTGGCTATCCACCCTACAAGTCCGGTTCCGGCAGTAATTTCGAATCCCTTTGGGATGGAATCTCCAAGACTGAAACTGGCGGCAAGCCGACAGGTATTCCTGTCCGGATCCCGCAGGAAAAGGACCGCGGAATATCCGTCAAAGACACTGCATACCAGGCCCAGTATTCTGTCCAGCCATCTGTGGTTGTTCATCTGCTGAGTGTTCCGATTTATGTTTTGGGAGCCAATTGCAAATATGCCTGTAAATATTATGATTGACAATAAAAATTCTTACATTCAACCGGGGTGGAGGAATGACTGTTTTCTTGTCTGTTGAGCGCAATGCATGTGGCACATGGACTGGCTCTTTGCCGACCTCAAACCCTAAAACGGCCGGACTATCCGGCGGCAAAAGAGCCAGTCCCCTTGCAGCATAAATAAAGTGTCGCTGTAGTGGTATCTGTTTTCTTATCCGTGTTGCCGGCACTGTCTACGCTAGCATATATTGAAAGCCGTTACAATAATGTTTTCAATACCGGAAAGTGAAAGGCTTTTTTGGGATAATTGATTCTTGCATATTGATTTTTTTGCAAAAAAAGGGTAAAAATTCAGCGAAACTGTATCACTACAACGAAACTTATTTTGATCTCTGGGGACTGTCTCTTTTGCAGAAAGGAAAGCAGGGGACAGGCACCCCCGCACTTATTTTTGCCACAGGAAATTTCAGCATTTTTAAAAAATAAGTGCGGGGAGAGCCAGTCCCCATGCCACCTGCAAATGCCTGTCCCTGCTTTCCTAAAAAGCGCTAAACAGATGCCTCATATTTAAAGGGTTTCAGGTCGTTTTCCTGGGACGCTTGATCAAGCGCCCCTGGCCGGGCAAGGGATGGATTAATGCAGAAATGGTATGATTATTTTGTTGAAGCCAATGCATACGACTGGACCGATAAAAAGATACCAGTGCCCAAGTTTAAGCTGAACAGCATTTTAAGCTTAAAAAAGTACCTGGACCTGATACATATCCGGCAATGCCTTATCAAACCTTTCCTCGAAACAGACAAATACCCTCTGGTGGAGGCCAGGGAATTGCTGCCCTCATTTGAGTCGGACCTGTATGAATATGAGAATCTACCGGGATTCAGTCTTGTAGCCCTGGCCAGACCCATTGAATATTTCAACGAAGTCTTTCAGTTTGATATTCTGCACACCATCTGGGAGAAAATCTTCACCAAATATGGTGAGGCCTGTCCTATACCGGACACCATCCCCCACACCAACCTCGCCACATTTCAAAGCCGGCTTCCTAAATACCTGCAGGACAAATTCAGGGAAACGCTAGGGAGCTTGGATATAGCTGATCTGCACAA
Organism: Desulfonatronospira sp.; assembly: GCA_003563255.1. Taxonomy (GTDB): domain Bacteria; phylum Desulfobacterota; class Desulfovibrionia; order Desulfovibrionales; family Desulfonatronovibrionaceae; genus Desulfonatronospira. Next base: position 4,471 of record PWSL01000083.1, read on the forward strand.
TTATGCCAGGGTCCTGAATTTTATTCTTAATATGGATCGTGGACATGTGATCAGCATGGATACCAGGAATGAGTTTTATCTCTCTGGTGTCTACGCGTCATTTCCTTCTTACCTTGACACTGAACTGAAGCGCTTCGGTCTTAAAATCAAAAAATTCAGTCCCAATGACAACCTGCTTTACGAGCAGAACCGCATTTTTGTATACCAGTTTCTCATGGAGTTATACGGCTTTCCCGTGGTCTCAGAGCGCAGGACTTCCGCGGCTCTTTTTTCCAGACGGCTTTTCAGTATGGGGGAAAAATTCATGATCCGGGCTCTGGGTCAGACTGACCGCACAATCACAACTCTTTATAATACCGGTGAATGCAAGTTTTTCCCTTCCCTGGAAAAACTGGCTTTGGCCAGGGTAGAAACCAAAAAAAAGGACGTCCTAAAGTTTTTACAGGAAAACGGCTACTTTCTGGACGAGGAGAAAAGGGTCGTTATTTTGCGGGTCAGGTATAAACAGCATCAGTACGATCCGAACAATATCCGAGAAGAAAGGGCCCTGTCGGTCCTCAGGCAGGAGGTCATTCATCCCCGCACCGGCGAAGTCTGCTCCCAGCTCAATATCATAAAAGACACCTTTTTTATGACCCTGAAGCTGAACGATATCGTCAAGGGTGAGTTTTCAGGCAGGATTAAATATAAGCGCGAGATCATCGAAAACACCGACACCCACGAAAAAAGGCTCAAGTTTCTCTATGCCTGGATTAGCAAGCATCAGCGCAGGATAATCGGGTACTCTGACGAATTTTATTCCGGAGTAATCAAAGTTTTGGACAATTACCTGCTCAACCCGGAGCTATACGAAGAGTTTCAAGGGTTAAACAGTCTGTATCAGGAAGTGTGGCAAAAATACAGCTATATAAGGCAGGCCAGGAAAATCCGGATTCTGCAGGACATTATGGAAAGAAGGTACGAAGATAAGAAGATAAAATACCAGCAGATGCTTGAACATACCAATATGGTGCTGGAAGAGCTGAAGTTTGAAACAGGCGACTATTTTCAAGACATCATATCCAGGGCCATTAGTACCGTGGAAAAGATAGCCAATGACCGCTATCTTGTGCGCAACTACGTCAACAAAACAGAAAAGGACCTTACCCAGTACGGCCTGGAAGTGAGGCAGAAATACCACCGCATGGTCTCCCTGCTCAATGAGTTGCGCGCAATTCGGCGTATCAAGCGCGAGTCCACTGCTTACAACTAGAGATTATCCGGCACCCCCCGGGGGTGCCGGATAATGCCGGGTTAAAGCTTGCAGGCGGTTTTGAGATCCGCGGCCGAATCCGTCTTTTCCCAGGTGAATTCCGGCTTTTCCCGGCCGAAATGTCCATAATTGGTGGTCATCTGGTAGATGGGGCGCTTGAGGTCCAGGCGCTTGATGATAAAATAGGGCCGCAGGTCG
>PWSL01000367.1 GCA_003563255.1 Desulfonatronospira sp.
ATGCTCCGTATACAAGGGCCGCCAGGATAATCGCAGTGGATATTACAGTCAGGCGGGCGTTCATGCCCTTGAAGATCCCGGATTCTTTCTGAAAAGCCATTTATTTGTCTCCTGAAACCAGAATATTAAAACGAAAGTCAGTGCAGAATGTGGTAACCATTCAGTGGCGTGACTGGGGACAGTCCCCATGGCCTGGTGGAAGTAATCACCACAGAGGAACCCCCTGAATGGTTACAAAATGTGCTGGTATTCATTAAAAGCTTGAAAACACATGTCAATCAGTGAAAGCATTGTTCAGCATTTTTTATAATCACCCCAGGTTTTCCTGGATGAGTTCAGCCAGCCTCTGGGCCGGCTCGGAAGGCCTTCCCGGACTGCGGTGCAGTGCGATTTCCACTGCAGGCAGGACGGGCAGCCCGGCAGGGCCTTCCGGTTCGACTTCGCGCAGTTCGCCGCGCAGCATGGAGCGGGTAACAACTGTTACGGCCAGGCCGGCTGAAACAGCGCTTCGAAGACCTTCCAGAGAACGGCTGGTATAGGCGATGCGCCACTCGCGTCCAGCCCCGGCCAGGGCCTCAAGGGTCATTTCCCGGAAGACGCAGAATCCTTCCGGGAAAAGGGCCAGGGGAAGCACTTCCTGGTGCTCGGTGGCGGTATGTACCGCCGCGGCCCAGACCAGCTGCTCCGAGCGCAGCACATGTCCGCCCGGACTTTTGGGCTGTCTGGTCACCAGGGCCAGGTCGATATTTCCTCCCCGGATCTCCTGCATAAGTTCCACCGAGAGTTCGCAGCGTACATCCAGAGTGACCCCGGGGTAGAGTTCAGCGAAACGGGCCAGGATGTCCGGCAGATAAAAGGCGTAATCATCCGGGATGCCCAGGCGGACAGCTCCGGCCACCCCCGGAATTTTAAGTGCCTGCCAGGCCTGGTCGTTCAGGTGAAGCATGCGGCGGGCATAGTCCAGCAGGACCTCTCCAGCCGGGGTCAGGGCAATTTGCCCTGGTCTGCGGTTTAAAAGTCTTTTGCCCACATCATCTTCCAGCCTTTTCATCTGCATGCTGATGCTGGACTGGGTGCGGTTCAGCCTGCGGGCCGCCTCGGTAAATCCCCCGCAATCCACTATGGTTGCAAAAGTTATGGCCAGATTCAGGTCCAGTACGGGTCTTGGGATATTCATCAAAATAATTGATCCTTAGTTCAAAACTATTAATTTGCCTGATGCTTATAACCAGCTTACCAGGAAAAGGCAACCAGTTGTTTAATGGATGTTACTAACTTTAATGACTGTAAATTTGCCATGGAGATAGAGCATGAGTGTAATAGCAGGACAAACCGGACACGGGATTGAAATATCGCAGTTAAAAGGGACTTTACTGGGCAGTATGGCGGTTCTCATGTGGGGTTTTCTGCCCCTGCTGCGCCTCATGGCGGGAGAGGTTCCCCCTTTGCAGCTGACCTTTATGTCTCTTTTTACAGCCGCCCTGGCCGTCTTAACCTGGGGCAGAACCCGCAGGAAAATATATGGAAAGCCATGGCATGACCATGGACAAAGAGATGTTTTTCTGGCTGCCGGATTTCTGCTGGGGGCGGTGGTATTCTATTTTGCAGCTCTGATGCAGGCCCCGGCTGCCGAGGTGGCTCTGATTACATATCTGTGGCCCCTGGGCCTGGCGGCTGCTATCTGCATCAGTGCCGGAAGAAGGCCGGGGCTTAACATGTGGACAGGTCTTCTGCTGTCTTTTTCTGGTGCGGCCCTGGCCCTGTTAAGCGGAAACGAGGGACAGGGCGGAAGCACCATGGACCCGGGTACGGCAGCCGGTTATGCCCTGGGTCTGGCCAGCGGGGTATGCTGGCTTGGATATTCCCTTATGCTGGGCAGGCTTCCGACTAATGCCGGGCTGCATGCAGGCATTTTCGCATGGGCCGGGATTGCTGCTGCTTTATTGCATTTGCTGCTGGAACACACGGTTCTGGATCTGTCTTTTGCAGTCCTTCTGACCACCGCATGTATAGGCATAGGGCCTTATGGACTTGCTTTCATGGCCTGGGGTCAGGGCCTTAGATACGGCCATGCAGGTTTATTAAGCGCCCTTTGCTATACAGTGCCGGTGGTGGCCACCACCCTGCTTATCCTGGCCGGGATGGAGGCCTGGAGAATGGAGCTGGCCCTGGCCGCCCTGGCCGCCCTGGCCGTGACCTGCGGGGCGTGGCTGGCCGGCAGGGACAGGAATAAAACCCTGGCTGAAGCATGATGATTCTAAGAAATATATCTGCTATGTCTTACCGTATACCGGAAACATTACCGTAATATAAAAATGATATTTACTTCTTTTTAAGGCAGAATTAAAGATTTTGAACAGCGTAACAGTTTACCTATTTGCAAGTGGCATGGGGACTGCTTAGCAGGATAGCTGGCAAAAAAAATTGATTAATTTACATTTCCAATGGCAGTTGCTCGCCTGTTTCATTATCTGCACAGAAGTTCTTACCATATTTAACAACTAATTAATCCCTTTACACCAATTCAATGCTGTATATAGGTTTAATAGTGTACACCAGCCAGTTTGTAGTAATTTATTGCCAGGCAAGATTTAATTATTCAGTCGTAGAAAAATTTTTGTGTAGTAAGCACAAAATAATGTTCAAGTGAGGTGATGGATTATGTTTCTGGATAAGATATGGGGTAAAAAAACAGAACAGACCGTTGAAGATCTGCCTCTATCCACCAGGAGTCTTTGCCCGGAGTGCCGTGAAACAATAGAGGCCCAGCTGGTGGAGGAGAACGGACAGGTTTTGATGTATAAAACCTGCCCGGAACATGGGGAGTTCAGAGAGATCATAAGTGCAGACAGGGATTTTTTTCTGAAAATGCGCCGCACCCATTATGAAAGACCGGCAGGACTGGACAGGCCTCAAACAAAGGTGGAACAGGGATGTCCCCACGATTGCGGGATATGCCCCAGTCATCGGTCTTTTCCTTCCATGGTCAACATTGATCTGACCAACCGGTGCAACCTGAATTGCCCCATTTGTTTTGCCAATTCCAATGCCATGGGCCGGGTATACGAGCTGGACTGGGAGCAGATCAACCATGTAATTGACTCCGTGGCAGCTCTGGGTCCCCACCCTGTGATCTGCGTGCAGTTCGCTGGTGGCGAGCCTACTATACATCCCCATTTTCTGGATGCAGTACGTCTGGCAAAGTCCCGGGAGTTTGCCCAGGTCCAGGCAGCCAGCAATGGCGTGCTGTTCGCCGGTAATTATGGTTTTGCAGAAAAGGCTGCCGAAGCTGGTCTGGATGTTGTGTATCTGCAGTTCGACGGCATGAGCGATGATATATACCGCGACACAAGAGGACGGCCTATGTTTGAGACCAAGATGCAGGCCATAGACAACCTGGGGCGGGCCGGAGTCCGGGTGGCCCTGGTCCCCACTATCGTCAAAGGCTTTAATGATCATCAGGTGGGAGACATCCTGCGCTTTGCCGTAAGAAATCCGGAGGTTATAACCGCCATAAGCTGGCAGCCAGTGTCCTTTACCGGCCGCATAGACGAATCCAGACGCCAGGAGATGCGCTTCACCACTGCTGATCTGGCCAGGGAACTGCAGGAACAGACTGGATTACTGGATATGCACCGTGACTGGTATCCTTTTTCCATTGCCTCTCCGCTGTCCAGATTCCTGGAAGCGGTGACCGGCGAAAAAAAGGCCCATACAAACTGTCATCCCCATTGCGGATGTGTAACCTATCTGGTTGTGGACAAACAGACCGGCCAGGCTGTGCCCTTTCCAGCCTTTCTGGATGTTGAAGCCCTTGCGGCCAGCCTGAACAAAAAGGCCGGGCGGCTGGAGCATTATCCCTGGTTGAAAAATGCCCTGTCTCTACAGTTCAAGGGCGAACTCAAGAAACATTTCCGCCGGGAAAAAGCCCCTGAGGGCTGGGATCATGAGACGCTGATGCAGTTTGTAGACAGCCTGATTCATCTGGGAGAAGGGCACAAGGTTGACAAAAAGGCTCAGAAAGAGACCATTCAGGGCCGCCGTTTCGAGATTATCATGTCCGCGGCCATGCATTTCCAGGATCTGTACAACTATGAACTGGACCGGGTCCAGTACTGCGCTGTGCATTATGCCGATCCTGAAGGCCGCCTGTACCCCTTTTGCACCTGGAACAGCGGCCCCTGTCACCGTTACAGGGTAGAGGAAATGTATGCCAGGCCACTGAATAAAAACAGGCAGGCCGAGACGGAAACCGCAGCCTCCTGATCCGGGAATGTCCGGGGTTCTCTACCCTTTCCGGCCAGGGATCTTTTGCCCGTGGACAAATACAGGACCCACCTGAATAAAAAAAGGGCCACATCAATCAAACCTGACCGGGTCAGGGCTGAGGAACTGGAGAGGCTGATAAAAAAGGCCTACGTGTCCTTTTATCTGCATCCCGGCAAGTTCCTTGCTCACCCTGTAGCCGGAATGCGCAATCTGTTCATGGTGCCCAGGCTGCTGAAGGCTCAGAGTTCGTGAATCTGGAGCCTGGCCGGGTCCAGGTGCTGCCTGGCCAGGTGCAGTAAGTGTGTGTGGTGGGTGAAGAACAGAACCTGGGTCTGTTTAGACAGAAGGGCCAGTTCCTGCAGGGTCTGTGCGGATCTTTCATCGTCAAAGTGGACCAGAATGTCATCCACTATAAAGGGGAAAGGAGGATTGTTGTCCAGGTAATGCCTGATCCCGCCCGGCGCAGGGCCAGAAAGAGCTGGTCCCTGGTGCCGTCGCTCATTTCATCCACGCCAAGACCGGTGCCGTCCATGCGCAGGGCTTTAAGCACGGGCTCGCCGCGCTGGTCGTAGTCGGCATAGATGCCGGTGGGGGAGGACTTGCATCCATAACAGTCAAAGCCAGGCGGTACTCCTGGTCATCAAAGGCGCACAGGGTTGAAGCGCAGTGAGTTTTTACTCCCTTGCGGGTAAGGTATACCTGCACCTCGGGGTTAAAAACTATCTCCAGATCTTTTAAAGGCAGGCGAAGTCCCAGGCCTGTGGCCTTCATGCAGCTCTCCCTGAGCACCCAGCCTTGGATCAGTGCGGCCTGCCGTCTGTTGGGAGGCAAGGTTTGCAGCCAGTCAAGTTCCCTTTGTGGATAGTATCTCCTGGCTACTGCCGTGATGTCCCTTTGTACTTTTTCAATGTCCAGGCCAAGCGGTTTGTCTCCTGCGCCGCAGACCACCCATTTTCCGGAATGCGAGATATTGAACTGGAGTTCAGGCAGTTGAGGCAAATACGGCTTGCCGTTTGAGCCGGTCACCGTAAGGGGAGGGACACCAAGCCCAGGTGCATGTTTTTTTATAACATAAGCCAGGAGCAGCCCAGCCCCTGCGCACCTGGACCGGTCCTGTTTTTTCCGGAGCCTGGAAAGGGCCGCGATCCTTTCCGGGCCAAGCCACGGCTTCCACCTGTCCTGGTCCGGGTCCAGGGAGGATATGTCAAGGACGTATATGTTTGCGTCCGGATATCTTTGCAGCACAGGGAATCCTTGTGGTATGACCTGAATAATTAACACTGCAGCGAAACTTATTTATTTAACCCGCCAATTATCACATCTTTGCTCAAATCGTAGCATAATTATTATACCAATTTCTGAAAAGGTTCAAACATGTTTTGCAAAATTCCCGGATCTGGAGAAGGCTAATGAATGCAGGAAAAACAAAGGAATTTTTCATGGACTGACAGATTTCCCTTGGCTTTTCTTTTGCAGGCATGTTACAAAAATACAGCAAAGTAAAGTATATCAAGTAAAGCAAAGCTACAAAAAGACGTGACTGCAAAAAAAGTCACTTTTACATTCACAGATGTCAGAGATCAGACGTCCCCAATGAAACACCCCAGAGGGGATCCCGGTTTCACGGGGCAAGTAGGTGTCAGTAAA
>PWSL01000076.1 GCA_003563255.1 Desulfonatronospira sp.
AGGCTGCGCGATCCTCGCCATTTTGCTCGTATTCGACAATGTACCAGCCCAGCAGCCAGTTGCGTACAGCAAGAGATGTGTCCGCAATACGCCCAACCCGGGACTGCACGGCATCATTCGTATGGCGGCAAAGTTCCCCCAGTGATGAAAAATCGAAGGGACGGCTCATTCTCTATTCCCCATTTTCAATTCTCCATTATCAATTTGAGCGTGCTCTTGCCGGAGCCGTTGGGGCCGGCAAACATGCGCAGACGAGGGATATGACTCATTTCAGCACTCGTTTTTCCCCCACTCTTACGGGGGTGGGCGGGGCGATCTTTTTGACTATAGTGCGTGTACCGTCGGGGAACACCTCATAAACGATGCCGTTTTCACTCTGGAGTACGCTGTGGCCAGAAGCCAAAGTCTGCCAGTAGGCTTGTGTTCCGGCAGATTGAGCCAATTCAGGAATGTGTTCTTCTAAAAACTGCATGCTTTTTTCGGAGATAGGCATGGTGTTTTCCTTTGTTATCATTCAAATGGATTCGGATAGGGTAGGGTAATAGTTGCAATTCGCCTATTACCGGCTCAGTCATTTTTTACCGCCCATTCATTTTTACGGATATTGCTGACCCATTTGCTGCTGTCACTATAAGTCTGTTATTCCATGATCTGGATCTTCATCTCTGCATTGTGCCCAATTAAACTTTTTCTGCGATGTAGTCACAAATCAACCCCTACAACACACCCACCCACAGGATAGTGCAGATAGCTTATAACCGGCAAAGGACCAACCTCTTGCAGACAGTTCTTATACGCTTTAAGCTGTCCGGTAAAGTCTGAAGACTTCTGAAGAAGTTCTTTGTGTCCTCCGGGATAGGCCTTGTGGTCGATGATTATCATTTCATCCGGGGTTTCTATCAGGAGGTCAATGAATCCGAAGACTACTGATTCGTTTTCCAGGCGTTGCATGACTGGCAGTTCTCTTTTCCACTCGGCTTGGGGATAATTCTTCTCAATCCAGGCGTACAGGGAATCTGCAGATTGGATGAGTTGTTCGGGCTGCAGCCAGGTACTGCACTGCCACCTGTCTAAGATTTCCCTGGCCAGGTTCAATCGGTGGTTGTGGTCAAAAGCAGGGCGATCTGCAGCGTAAAAGGTGTGCAGGGCCTCACCCAGCAGGTTCAGGTCCGGTTTGCCGCTGAGGCTCAGGCGATCCCCGATCATTTTCAGACTGCCCACCCTGCCCTGGCCGGACATTTCTGAAGGGGAAATTCTGGCTGAAGGATAATCCACAGGCTGAAGCTCTAAGTAGTCTTCTCCAGGAGCAATGGTTCTATCTTCCGGTTCTGCAGGGGCCAGCACCCTGGTCTTGATGTCAAAGGTTCTACCGGCCCAGGTGGCCTTTTCTTCTTCTGGTACGGACAAAAGCCAGTTGTCTTTTTCATCCAAAAGCAGGCCCAGGATGCCTTTTTGAAATTCAGGTTCCCTGCCGGCAAGAATCAGACGGTCCCTGGCCCTGGTCCAGCCCACATACAAAAGCCTGAGCTCCTGGCGATAGTGCTGGCGCTCGGTCTCAGCCATTGATTTATGTCTGTTTAGTCGTTCATGGAACTCGGAATTTTTGGTTTTGAAGTGATAAGGGGAGAACCAGAACCGCAGCTTGCGGTCTGCCAGGGGATCCTGGGTGGTAAAGTTTTTCCAGTCGTGCATGACCTGCACTCCCAGGGGATTTGGATCAAATGTCTTGCCAAGCTGTGAGAGTATGGTCACGGGCCATTCCAGTCCCTTGGCGGAATGCCAGGTGGCTACGGTGACCGCATTTTCACCCCCTGCCGGGTTACGGGTGTCTTCTCCGGCATAATAAAGCTCCTGCATATGGGCGATGAATCCAGCCGGGGTGCAACCAATTCCCTCCTGGGAACAGGCATCTATATAACTATGAGCCCGGGCCTGAAGAGAGTCTAAGTTTGCCAGGCGCTGCTTAGATTCACCCCATGACAGGCACCACTGTCTTATATTCAAGGCCTGACAGACCAGAGTCAAACTTTGCTGTACTCCAGCCGTGGGGTATTGCTTGGAGAGTTCTGTAATGGCAGAAACTTCAGAAATACCGGCAAAGGCTTTCTCGCCTGGATTTTCCAGCAGGGTCTGCAGCCAAACGTCAGGAGTGCTTGAGTAATGAAACATCCTGGCCAGTTCCGCAGCTGCCAGGGAATCCTTGTAATCCACCCACAACCTGAGCCCGGCCATGACAGCCTTGACTTCCGAGGTGTCCAGCAGGCCGCTGCCAGGCAGAGCTGTGCGGATATTGATGCTTTGCAGGGCATGGGCCACCTGACTGCAGATATTATTGGTCCGGCACAGAACAGCGATATCTCCAGGCCGAACCTGTCTGGAGAAATTGCTCTGCCGGTCCCTGACCCTGGCCTGGCTGTCGTTTAACAGATCTCGTATCCCCTGCGCCAGAGCCATGGCATCCTCCTGCTGGTTTTTTGCTGACAGGGTCCACCATTCCACAGCAGGGCCAAGATCAGAATTATCCTCCAAGGCTGGACTGAGTCGGACTCGTTCTTCTGGTATCCCATGATGGTTAAAGGCCGGGCAGAAGACATCAGAGGTCAGGCTGACTAAGCAGGGACGGCTGCGCCAGGATTTTTTAAGGGTTTCCAGGGTATTGGCGGAACCAGGCTTTAACAGTTCATTCAGGCAGACATCCATAAGCGCCGGGTCTGTGCCCCGAAAGCCGTAAATGGACTGTTTCTGGTCGCCCACCCAGACGGTTTTCCTGCTTAGCTCTGCCAGCCTGAGCAAAATGGCCAGCTGAATAGGGCTGGTATCCTGAAACTCGTCCACCAGCAGCAAATCCAGTCCCTCTTTCAGGCGCTCCTTGACTTCAGGCTGCTCCAGAAGCTCAAGGGCCATGGTTTCCTGGTCGGCAAAATCCAGAACCCCCAAAAGTCTTTTATGCTCTTGATAGCTGTCCAGAGTATCCATGGCGATTTCAAAGACCAGGTCCACGGCCTGGGCCATGTCCTGGTGTAGTGCGGGATGACGGTGATGCTCTGAGGCAATTGAGACCAGGTCTTCGGTGAGGTGAATGGATTTTTTACCAGTGGCAAAATTACTCATCTGCCGCCATGTGTCCCAGGAAAGCCTGCGTCCCTGGCGAAGTTTGATCCGGACTGAACGGGCCATTTGCAGGGCTTTCTTAGTCGTTTTCGTGGTGTCATGGTCAGTATCCACGGACTGAATGAAGCTTTCCAAAGCCTGCAGCAGTTCATGGTCCAGATTTCTGTTTTTTGGCAGCTTCTTTCCCAGCAGCGAAAGCAGACCTTTTTGACTCTGGATTCTGGACTCCTCCAGGCCAACCCTGTCCAGCCCGTTGTACCTGGCCAGGGTTATCAAACGCTCCACCACCCCGGTCCAACTGAACCCTCCAAGCAGAGTCTCAAGTTCTGCCAGCCTCTCTGACTGCTGCGCAGTAACTACCTTGGAAATGGAGCGCCCAAGTTCGCGTGCAGCAGCATTTTCGTCCAGAACACCAGCATCCGGGAAAAGACCCTTTTCAAAGGTAAAGTCATTGACCAGTCTTCCGCAGATGGCGTTTATTGTTCCCATCCGGGCGGCTGAAAGCCTGTGGGCCTCGCTGACCAGTCCCTGAGATATCAGTTTCTGCCGGACCCGTTCCTGAAGTTCTGCAGCAGCCTTGCGGGTAAAGGTGGTGGCCATTACAGCTTCAGGCCGGACCTCCTTCGAGGCTATTTTTTCCCCCAGAAGCTCAGTTAATCGATAGGTCTTGCCGCTGCCTGCGCTGGCAGTAATAATATGAATACCAGACATCTATTCCTCCCCAAAAGCCCTGCCGCATAAATTGCCAAGACCACAGAAAGCACAAGGAGCAAGCTGCAGCCGGCCGTCAACAATGGCGCTTACCTTAGGCGGTTCTTCATCATTTCCTGGAGCCCTGACTTTGCCTTGTTCAAGTTCTTTCCAGGTATCATCATAGCCCTTAACTGCTGCCTCCCAGGTTTCTTCGAGAGCAGGACCTTTTACTGCCATTGAATCAGGAAAAATATCTGGACAGGTAGTAATGAGCTGTCCTTTCAGGAGCATGTAATAGGCAGCAGGGGGCATTTCTTTATCATTGTCCCGGGACAGAAGTCTGCTGTATACAGCCAGCTGAACTGAGGCCCCGTTTTCCAGCTCCTGTTGCCGAAAACCCATGCCCCCTCGCTTAAAATCCACCACTGCCAAAGGAGAATCCAGCACCAGATCAGGGGTGCCATCAAGGGTTAAGTCCAGGCCAGTAACAACCTGCTCTAAATGATCCTCAACATGCCTGATATCAAAACCGCCCTGGCTGATCATTTGGAGTATCTGCTCCACAGCAGCCTTAGTGGTATTGCGGACCCTGGCCCGGAGATGATCAAAACCCGGCAGAAAGAACCTGGCAGCAAGGCGGGGTCCCTGCTCGTCAAATATGCGCTCCACTTCGTCAGTGGAGATACCAGGGTCATGCCGGAACTTTTTCAGAAAGATGGATACGATTTCGTGCACAAACCAGCCTTCCAGCTCTTCAGGCTCGGAAAGTGCAGCACTCAGGCCGCTGGATATCCTTCCCTGATAGTTTATGACCCACTGCAAAGGACACGACAACAGGCTGGAAAGACTGTTTGCGGATTCTTTGGAGCGTTTTGAGATAAGACCCGTCTTGTGAATCGTCCACAGGGGCCTGGGCGCAGGCAGGGCCACGGCCTTTCTGGAAAACCTGGCCGGCATGGTCCCGGACATGATTTCCCTGTTCTGTAGACCCGATGCCTGTTTATCATCTTTCATCCTGCCCACAAGCTCGTCCCACACAGGATGGGGGAATTGTTCCTCTCCGGAAGAACTGCTTTCAGGACAGACCAGAAGAAGAGTGTTTTCAGCCAGCATAAGCGGACGCTGCCAGCGCCGGGCGATATGTTCTGCCTGTTGACCCGGATCAGGCAGGACAACCCCTGCCCGGGACAGGGCGTCTTTTTCAGTCTGGGAAAAGGGATCCTGGTAGACTGATGGCACACAGTCATGGTTAAAGGACCACCAGACCACATTCTTTGCACTGCCTGCCAGGCATTCCGGGCTGCTCACATACGCAAGACCTGCCTGGTCAGGAAAAAGCGGTATCTGGGAGCTTTCCTGGTTCAGATCATGGATCATGCGCTTTATCTGTGGGGCTGTGAAAGACTGCAAGCCCGAGATGTCTACCAGACGACGGGCATTTTCCAGCTGGGCAATCAAGGGATGCCAGTTCAGGTCATCTGCACCCAGCTCCATCCGGCCTCTGGCCCAGTCCCGGATAAGATCGATGCGGGCTGTAATCTCGGAAGCCGGATAATCGCCCTGGGAAATACTGGCCCCGAATACTGCCTGCACCCTGGCCTGGACCCTGTTGCGCCGGTCTGGGTCCTCAATGCTTTCCAGTCCCTCATGCATCTTATTCTGCCACTCCTTAGAACCTACTGCAGGATGTTTATGAAGCGCCCCTGCCAGGCGCAGGGCGATATTTTTCGGGACAGGGCTCACAGGCAGGATCAAAAGCTCTAAGGCCCTTTGGGGATCCGGCGGATTCCAGGCCATTTCCAGGACAAGAGGTAATATCTGCAACAAAGAGTTGTCATAAACCTGTATTCCGGCTCCGGTGCAAGGCAGGCCGAAACGATGAAGGGCTTCATCCAGAATACTGTCCGGGCCAATGATGACCGTGCTTTCCAGGTTGTCTAAGCCGGACAGCCAGGCAGCCGTTTCATGGGCAGCCTGGGTCGGAGTCTGGGGCCGCAGCATCTGCAAAGAGCCGTCGAATTGCAGCTCAAATCCTTTTTTACGCGAAGCAGCCAGATCTCCACCGGCCTTGGATGGGGTTATCTCTCTATTGATTACCTCA
>PWSL01000259.1 GCA_003563255.1 Desulfonatronospira sp.
AAGAAGCGGCTGGAGCCGCAAGAACTAAATGTTCCCAGGCTGGAGCCTGGGAACGAGAGGTAAGCGGCTGGAGCCTGGGAACGAGAGGTAAAACTTCCGTGTGTTCCGTGGGCATAACCTCTTGGCTTTCTTTAAATATGAAACAACATGTTTGTTTGAAATTTGTGCTAAGCGCCTAATGTATTGACCTCCGTGCAGGAAGCCTTGCTGAACTCATCCTGCAAAGGTAACCATTCAGGGGGTGCCGCAACGGCCAGGGGGACAGTCCCCGCGACAGCGGGTTGAATCAGTTGCATCTGTTTACCGCAGGTTCAAAATGTCATCATTGCTGCAAACAAACAAGAATTCTTTTCCCAGGCTGAATAGATCCTGCCTGGTTTTAATCGGCATGCCGGGTTCAGGAAAATCCACTCTGGGCAGAATATTGTGTTCAGAAAGGCAGTTCGCCTGGGTGGACACTGACCACCTGATGCAGGCCTGGTGGGGTATGCCCCTGCAGACCATCCTGGATCACCTGGGGATGGATGAATTTTTGGATGCCGAGGCGGAACTGGTAAAATCCCTAAATCTCAACCAGACAGTTATTTCCACTGGAGGTAGCGTCGTTTACAAAGAAGGTGCCATGCAGCATCTTGGCAGGCTTGGCCGGATAGTATATTTAAGGGCCGATGTGCGGGTCATCGCCTCACGAATTAAAGATGCCGCCGACAGGGGCATGGTGATGTACAACGGATTGAATCTGGAGCAGGTTTACAACCAACGCAGACCTTTATACGAAAAATATGCTGAACTGGTTCAGGATACTGACCGGCAAAGTCCCGGGCAATGTGCCCGGTTTATATTGACATGGCTGCAAAAATTAAAAAAATGATGCCCCGGGTGGTCTTCCACAAACTGCAAAAGCTATACAGCGATATGCAGGCAAGCTATGATCAGGTGGCATCGGAACTCGATTTTACCTGCAAGGGCTGCCCCGACAACTGCTGCAACAGCTTTTTCAGACACCATACCAGAGTGGAGTGGGCTTATTTCTGGAAAGGCCTGCTGCAGTGCCACTCTGAAATCCGCCTGGAAATTATCAGGCGTGCTGAGGCTTATGTACAGCAGATGCATGCGAATCCATCCTTAGACCGGGACCCGCTTATCATGTGCCCTGTAAATTTTGACGGATGGTGCGTACTTTACCAGCACAGACTGATGATCTGCCGTCTGCACGGCGTTCCAAGCACCCACACTGCGCCCGGAGGCAGGTCCAGGGCATTCCCCGGCTGCTTCAGGTGCCGTGAAAAGACGGAAAACCTCACTCAGGTTCCAACTCTGGACCGGACCAGGTTTTACCACCAGCTGGCCTGGCTGGAACAAAGCTACGTAGGACCCAGGATAGTCAAAATGGACAAGGTAAACCTGACACTGGCAGAGATGATCGTGCACGGACCGCCGTTTAACAGCGGATTAAAGGATTGATGAGTAATGGAGAAAATCATGCCCAAAAACATTTTTCTGTTTTGCATTTTACTTATGCTGGCGGGATGCTCGCATCTGAGCGTAAAGCACCTGAGTTCCAACCCTCTTAGTTTTGACCAGGAAGAACATCTGCAGATGCGTTACTGGCATTTTTCCTATGTAAGTCAGGTGGAAAATGATTATTACCTGGTAAAAGGTACCGGCTACCCCAGACAGGAAAGCCTGCCCGGGTGGGGCAAGTGGATGCACAACCTCTGGATATCCGCTTATTTAAGCGACGACGAAGGAAGGGTTGTGGCCAGGGATCTGAAGGTTTACCCTACCCAGGAGTTAGACCCTGATAATGGAGTTCCCCTGGAATTCCGCCTCAAGCCTGAAAAAATGCCTGCATCTGAGGATATTTTTGTCACGTTTGGTTACCGAATGCAGTTGACCGAAAGCCGCTACAGCGACCCGAGAACACAGCGGCCATTGACAGGGGAGAAAAGCGTTTTCTTTGCCAGCGAAAAGGCCCTGACCAGGTAACCCTGCAGCAATACTTCCAAGGCTGGCCGTGCCCGCAAACCAGGATAAAGACGTGCATTTATCCCATTGGGACAGTCCCGTACTTATTTTATCTGATGAATTATTTTCAGCTGATGGATTTTGAAAAAGAGGTAACCATGAACGAAAAACCACGAACCAGGAACCGATTTATATATTTCAATTGAGGACAGGCATCCTGCACATATTTATATAATCCGTCAGTCTTCTGTCAGCAAAATTATTACGGGGAACCGGTCCCCGTAATACATGCAAAACGCTGAACATATACCAGGCATTAAACTTATTTACCATTTAATTCCCGTGAGGCATGCCATGACCCAGGAAGAGGATTATCTGCATCAGGAACATCTATGTATACTGGAAGAGGTGGAAAAAGGTTTCACTATAGGCATTATTGGTACTGGCACCGGTTTTGAATCCATATTGGATCTTACACACAATCCCGACCTGGAAGAGTTTTTCCCGCAATTGAAACTTGTGGCACTTGCCCAGCCCTATTCCAGGGACAGGCGCTTGCAAAAAGCCCTGAATATGGGCGTAAAACTCTATGATTCATACAGTGAAATGCTCAATGCCCACCCTGAAATCAACTTGATCATCGAACTCACCGACAAACAGCACATGATCAAAATGCTGCGCAAATCCCTGCCGCCGAATATATCCATGGTGGATCACAATGCCGCAGCCTTTCTTTGCGGAATGCTCGTCATGGCCGAGGTCAGCACCAGGTGCAGGCTGAACCTGAACCAGCAGCAGGCCCTGTTTGAAGCGGTCACGGATCAGATCCAGGATGATATGCTTCTTCTGGATACAAGCGGCATCATTCAGGATATCAACATGAACGTCATCAAGAGACTTGAAAGGCCCAAGCCTGAAATTCTAGGCAGGCAATGCTGGCAAGTCTTTGCCTGTTCTGATGACTATGCCGGTCCGGGCTTCAGCAATGCCGAATGTCCATTTAAGAAGACCCTGGAACATCAAAAGCCGGCAGAAGCCATGCAGACCTGGGTGGATGGACAGGGGCGGGCGCGTTATTTCAGGATTTATACCTACCCGGTTTTCAACGAAGCCGGCCAACTGACAAGGGTGGTGGAAATGCGCCGGGATATAACGGTGCGCACCGAGATGGAAAAACGCCTGCAACAATCGGAAAAGCTGGCAGCCATTGGAGAGCTCTCCACCTACATCGCACATGAAATCAGAAATCCTCTTTTCGCCATCGGCGGCTTTGCCAACGCAGTACTTCGAAACCCGGACCTGGACTCCGTATCCAGGGACAAGGTAAATATAATCCTGCAGGAATCCAAAAGACTTGATAAAATACTCAAAAGCATCATAAATTTCGCCAGGCCCACCCAGCCCGAGCAACAGGAGATTGATGTCAACGACGTGCTGGAGGATATCATGCAGCTGTTCAACCTGACCTGTGAAGAACAGGGAGTGCAGGTGGATATGCAGAAAGGTCACGGCCTGGCCCATGCCAAGGGAGATCCGGAACTTCTTAAGCAGTGTCTGATCAATCTCGTCAAAAACGCCCTTGAATCCATGCCTGACGGCGGTACTCTGACTCTGCGGACTTTTATGGAAGAAGAATTCATAGGAGTGGAGGTGGGAGACTCAGGTAAGGGCATCCCTAAAGACATCCGGGAAAGAATCTTCAACCCCTTTTTTACCACCAAGGAAGCTTCAGGAGCAGGCCTTGGCCTGGCCATGACCAAAAAAATCATGGACGACATGGGGGGCCGAATAGATCTCCTGAGTCAGGAAGGGAAAGGTACATTGACAACAATCCGTCTGCCTCTTTTTCCGGCCATACCGGACGGAATAGAATGATAACCCCTCAAGGAGCTTTAACATGTCCTGCAAACTCAAAAAATTATTGCTCGCATTTTCTATTGCGGCGGGATGTAATTTTCTTGTCCTGCAAACAGCCCTTGCCTCCCCCTGTGAAGCCCTGTTTTTTCCAGACTCCGTCAGGGTCTGGGATACCGGGGAGTTCACCCTGCAGGACCGCCGGGGCAGGACGGCAGTCAGCCTTGAGCTGCCAGCCCAGGCCGATCCATCGACCTTGCTGATAACTCCGGGAGACCGCAACACTGTGTCCATATCAGAAGTGCGGTGGGAAAGGACAGACCCGCAGGACTCAGACCGGATAAAGGAACTGCTGCAGAAGATCCGGGAGCACGAAAGCCTCAAGCAGGAGCAGAAAGCTTTGATTAAGGCCCATAAAGCCAGTATCTCTTTCTGGGAATCCCGCAAGGAGCACAAAGAAGACATTGAAAAGATTGACAGTCTGGCAGTCATGATTTTTGACAACCTTAAGCAGGTCTACCAGGAACATGCCGGAGCAAAAGAATTACTGCTGGATATCCGGGAGAAGATTAATGAACTCCAGGACAGGCTGAAGGAAATTACCGGTCCTGAGCACAGGAACTGGGAAGTGCTGGTGTTTGTGGCTGATGCAGACAAGAGGGAAACTGTAGAAATGGCATTCAACTATATCCTGAAAGGGAGCGGGTGGTCCCCTAAATACAGGCTGCATGCCGATACAGGACAAAGCATTATAGAATTCACCTGGGAAGCAGAGGTGTGGCAGAGCAGCGGTCAGGACTGGAAAGACACCCGGATTGGCCTGGCTACCCTGGAGCCGCGGATTGCCCTGGAGCCTCCGGTTCTTCAGGAATGGATTGTCCGACCGGTCCCCAGGGTGGGCCTTCCCGGCCCGAGGGATCTCAGGATGGCCTCCATGGAGGCTGTCCCGGACAGAGCACCGGTCCGGGAACACAGGGGACAGTTTTCTGTGTGGCACCTGGGGGAGCAGGACCTGGCAGCCGGGGAAAGACCCAGGATGAAAATCCAGCAAGAATCCTGGCCTGCGGACTTTGTGCGCCTGTTGCGGCCGGCCATAAGCGACAAGGCTTTTTTGCAGGCCGGAGTGCAGCTGGATGAGGTCCAGAATATTCCCCGTGGAGAGGCCATGTTTCTGCACGGTGATGCCATGATTGGGCAGCAGGACTTCAGCTTTACCGGAACCGACAGGAAAATCCATTTCGGCGAAGACCCCTTTGTCACAGCCGAAACCACCACAAAAGCCAGCGCCTCCGGAACAAGAGGCATTATTCGGGAGCGCCGCACCTACAGGTGGCACTTTTTGATAAACCTGCAAAACAACCATGACCACCCGGCACGTATCAGGCTGGAAGAACCCAGGCCTATCCTTGGCGATGATAATATGCAGGCATCGTTTGACCTGACCCCTGAACCCGGAGAAAAAACCGAATCTTTGTTTATCTGGGAGATGGAACTGGACGGTGGAGATACCCGGGAAATAGATCTGCAGATAGAGATCCAGGCCCCTGGCGACATGGACGTGGACTGGGGCTGGAGAAGCAGGTGATTGGACTTGGGTCAGCCTGTAAATATTTTGGAGTAAGTCACTAATGGCTGTAACTTGTTCATCAGAAAAATAAGTGCTGGTATCTGTTTAGCGCTTTGCATGTGGCATGGGGACTGGCTCTTCCGGGACCCACTTGACCCAAAAAATGAGATATTTTAAGCACAAAATGATGCTCAAGTGGGGCCCGGAGTGCCTGTCCCCTGCTTTCCTTAAAAGCGCTAAACAGATACAGTGCTGGACAGTCCCAATGGAGATAAGAGCACTGCATTATCTTGGGTTGTGGGCAATACCTCTCGTTCCCAGGCTCCAGCCGCTTACCTCTCGTTCCCAGGCTCCAGCCGCTTATCTCTCGTTCCCAGGCTCCAGCCTGGGAACGTTTAGTTCTTGCGGCTCCAGCCGCTTACCTCTCGTTCCCAGGCTCCAGCCTGGGAACGTTTTGTTCTTGCGGCTCCAGCCGCTTACCTCTCGTTCCCAGGCTCCAGCCTGGGAAC
>PWSL01000309.1 GCA_003563255.1 Desulfonatronospira sp.
ACAGGCACTTTTGCCGACCTCAAACCGTAAAACGGCCGGACTATCCGGCGGCAAAAGAGCCAGTCCCCTTCCAGATTGCTAAACAGATACGGTGAGAGCCAGACCCCGCAGGTCAATAAATTAGTTTCGCTGTAGTGCTAAACAGGTACCCAAAAAAATAAGTGCGGGGAGAATCTGCCCCTGCCAACAAAAAAAGTGTCCATGTTGTGACAGAACAATTTTCACAGCCGTTAAGTATTGACTAGCTGCCCGGTTTTCAAATAAGGTTATAAGTAGCTTTAAACGTCGAACCTCAAGAGGTGTTGTTTATGAAAACATCGAGGCTTTTTTTCGCCCTGCTGCTGGGTGCCCTGCTTGCTTTTGGAACCCTGGGCTGCCAAGACCCCTCCGAGATCGAGCCAGAAAACGGGGAAAAGCCCACAGTTGAGGAAAAGGTACCTGAGATCCCGGAACAAGAGAAAGCTGCCAGGGACTTAGATATTGTGCCTGCACCGGAAATACCGGATCCCGCTCAATAAGGCTGTACCGCCAGGCCTTAATCCCGCAGGGAGTCGAAGTCAGCCAGATAGTTGTCGGTATTACTGTGCATGTTTTCCAGCAGCGCCTCAGGGTCATTCTGGAACGTCCGGGTGCCGGGAGCAGTCTGCAAAAGTTCCTTATCCACAATTGGTATCAGGTTGTAATGCTGCCAGCGGGCCACGTAATATTTGACTATGTCCGGCAGTTCGCTGAAGATGGTCACCTCCGGGTCGGGGATGCCGAAGCTTGAATTGCGAAGCCTTTCCACGGACAGAATCTGGCTTTTGTAAAACTTGTCCAGAAACATAAGTTCCTGAGGCAGACGACCGTCAAACCCCAGGGGACGAAGCATCCGCAGAAACAATTTCAAACTGGAACGGCCAAGCCTGGCGAAGGGGTAAGGTACGTATAATTCCCGGGGCTTTTTCAGGCCCAGGGCTTTTTTTACCTCCAGCACCAACCGGCTCAACTCCACCGGTTCCGGGTCCACAAAGTGAAAAGTCCTGCCGGTGTATTCCGCCCGGTTTTCCAGAATATGATGTACAAATGGTCCGATTTTCTCGGTATGGGTATAGGAGTGTCTTATCCCGGGCCGGGTCAAAAGAAACATCATGGACTGGGTGGCGATGGAAAACAGCAGGCGTTGAAATCCCTGAATCTTGTGGTCATGTTTTCCATACACAACTCCCAGCCGGATTATGGTGCAGTCCAGCCCCCTGGTCTCGTGCAGGTGCCTCAGGGTGATATCGGCCATGAGCTTGGAACGGGGATAAAACGGCAGAGAGGTGGACAGCGGTAACTGCTCGTCTTCTGTAACATTTTCACCCATGGGTTGCAGTGCTGCCGAGCTAAAATGGATAAAGGGCACCCTGAGGGCCATGGCAGCCCTGGCCAGGTTGATGCTGCCCAGATAATTCACTTCGTAGGCCAGCTGAGCTCCTCCGTCCAGGGGGGGTATGGCGCAGTTGATGATAAAGTCCGGACGATAGGTGCTCAGATAGGAGCTAATGTCTCCGGGTACTCTCAGGCTTAGCCGTTTGCTGTTGGGGGCCAGAATCTCAAAAGAATCGCCATACCTGGACTTGAAGTAGTGCATCAGGGTCCCGCCGATAAAGCCCGAACCTCCCACAATCAAACCCAGGCGCTTTATTCTGCCGGTTATTCTGCCGGCCTCCATGAGTTTTTGAAACAGGTTGACCGTATCCAGAAAAGAGTCTTTTTCTTCGCTCAGGACCTGCTGATAAAACATGCAGTGACGGCATTTGGTAATGGTCTGAGCGTACTGGCCCTGGACGCTTCCTCCGGAGCATGTGCCTGCAACCACCCAGCAGGCGCGTCCAGCCTGCCGGCCTCCGTGAACCCCGTCCAGACGGTTTTCTCCGGCTGCGGGACAGAGGTTTTCTTCGTCAAGCCCCTGACCAGGTCCCCTGCCGCACTGCATGACATCCCAGCAGTTGGAATTTGACGAATCCGCTTTCGGAGTGGTCTCTAGAGATTTCTTTACAACCAGGTTTTCCCTGTTCATGTGTCTTCCTCGGGATTGTTTATTACCACTACAGCAAAACTTATTTATTAACCTCCGGGGACTGGCTCTCCCCGCACTTATTTTTTAAAACCTGTCAATCATCCTTCAGAAAAATAAGTGCGGGGAGAGCCAGTCCCCGTGCCACATGCAAAGCGCTAAACAGATAAAAATTTAGAAGTTTCGCTGTTGTGTAATCACTGCATGGCAACTGTCAGTAGATTACAAGCGTATCCAAGGGTATCTGTTCAGCTGCAGATCTGAATGTCTAGGGAATTCATTGTAGCTTATTGTTGCCTGACAGGCAACACTTCAGCCGCTGCAGCTTCTGCTGCTCCCGACAGTTTGCCAAAGATCAGCTTTTGGGGCATATTCAGCAGGTCAAATCAATCATGAAGCGCGGCTTATTGTTGACAGACCCGGGCTAGCACGCCAGGTATCAGACAGCGCTTTTCATCGTGGAATGTGACCGCCCCGCATCTGATTAAGTGAGTTACTCCTCTTGTTTCGAAATTTGTGCTAAGCGCCTTATGTTCCCCGCCTCTGCAGGCGTAAAGACTATCAACATGTATTTATTCGGGGGGATACATGGACAGCAAACCAATTCTTGTCACCGGAGCCTCAGGCTATATCGGCAGCAGGCTTATTCCCATGCTTCTTTACAAGGGATATCCGGTCCGGGCCATGGTGCGCTCCCGGTCCAGGCTGGACTGCAAGACCTGGATCAATCACCCCGGGCTGGAAGTGGCCTGTGCCGACCTGATGGACCCCGCTTCCCTGGGCAGGGTCCTGCAAGGTTGCAGTGCAGCCTACTACCTGGTGCACTCCATGAGCAGCAGTGTGCATGACTTTTCGGCGGCCGACCGGAAAGCAGCCGTCAATATGGCCCGCATGGCTGAGCAAAAAGGGCTTCAGCGAATAATATATCTAAGCGGGCTCGGCGAGGACAGGCCCAACCTCAGCAAGCACCTGCGCTCCAGGGCCGAGGTGGGCAGGATACTTCAAAAAAGCGATGTACCCACCACCATCTTTCGCTCGGCTGTAATACTCGGGTCCGGAAGCGCCTCTTTTGAACTCATCCGCTTCTTGAGCGAAAGACTGCCTGTAATGCTGACGCCGGCCTGGGTTCGCACCAGCTCGCAGCCCATAGCTGTGAGCAACGTGGTGGAGTACCTGGCCGGGTGCCTGGAAAAGCCCCAGACTGCCGGGGGCACATTTGATATAGGAGGTCCGGACATCCTGAGCTACGAGGATCTTTTCCGGATCTATGCCCAGGTAACCGGTCTGCACCGCAGGATTCTTATCAAGGTGCCTTTTCTGACCCCCGGACTGCTGGCCTGGTGTGCTGAAAAAATAACTCCGGTTCCGGCGGCTTTGTCCGAGCCCCTCATTGAAGGCATGCGCAACCCCGTTGTGTGCAGGGATAATTCCATCCGTGAAATTATTCCTCAGAAGCTGCTGACAGTGCGTCAGGCCATGGTCCGCTCCATGCAGATCCTGTGCCGGGACCGCATCCAGGCCGACTGGACCGGTGGGGATCGTCCCAACCCGGCAGAATGGTATGCTTGCGGAGATATCTATTTTGCCGCGGGTTCCAAGCTGCAGTCATCGTTTCGAGTGGTCCTGCAGGGCAGGGCCTCTGATTTCTGGCCCCTGGTGGAGCGTATCGGAGGTTCCAACGGCTGGTACGGTACAGATACCCTGTGGGGTATCCGCGGGATCCTGGACCGCCTGGCCGGGGGATATGGTCTTCAGCAGGGACGCAGCAACCAGTACAAGCTTATAGCAGGCGAGCTGGTGGATTTCTGGAGAGCACTGGAAGTAAAGCCTCCGCACACTCTCCTGATGCTTTCCGAGATGAAGCATCCCGGCGAGGCCATGTTGGAGTTTTACCTCCGGGATCTGCCAGGGAAAAGAGTGGAAGTGGTGCTGACTGTACGCTTTTTGCCCCGGGGACTGGCTGGGGTTTTCTACTGGAATATTTCCCACAGAGTGCACCACCTGGTCCTCAGGTCCATGCTGTTCAACATGGTCCGGGAATCCGGACTGCCCCTGCTGAAGGGGCCTGTAATCACTGATGACTGACCCCGGTGTCTCGACTTAATCACTTCAGGCTGCCGGGCCAACACTGCAACTCAGGATATGTATGAGCCACAGACCCATTCTCGTAACCGGTGCCACAGGCTACATAGGTGGCAGGCTGATTCCGATTCTTCTGGAAAAGGGCTACATGGTCAGGGCTGTAGCCCGGTCTGGCGGCAAGCTTGCCTGCAGGCCCTGGGCCGGCGAACCTGGGGTGAAGACTGTGGTTGCCGACATGCAGGACCTGTTGGGCCTCAGGCGGGCAGCCAGGGGCTGCAGGGCGGCTTTTTATCTGGTGCATTCCATGAAATCCAGGACATCGGACCAGGAGCATGAAGATAAGTCAGCTGCTGTAAACATGTCCAGGGCAGCCTCCAGCGAAGGTCTGGAGCGCATAATATATTTAAGCGACCTGGGGGAAGACAGCCGGGAAGCATCCCGGCACCTGCAGCTGCGGGCGGAAGTAGGCCGCATTCTGCAATCCGGCAAAGTTCCGGTAACTATTCTTAGGTCCTCGGTAATTCTTGGATCGGGCAGCGCTGCATTCGATCTCATCCGCTATCTGGTGCAGCGGATGCCTGTAATCCCGGCCCCCAGGTGGATAAATACCCTGTCCCAGCCCATAGCGGTGCAAAACGTACTCCAGTACCTGGCCGGATGTTTGGAAAAACCTCAAACATCGGGTAAGATCTATGAAATCGGCGGTCCCGAGGTGCTCAGTTATGCTGACCTTTTCAAGGTATACGCCAGGGAAGCGGGACTCAAAAGGCGCCTGATCATCAGGATGCCGGGGCTTGGTTCCCGTATTCTGACATACTTTGCACACCTGATCACTCCCATACCTGCCAATATGGCTGAGACAATCATTCAGAGCATGAAGGACAAGGCGGTGTGCAGGGACCAGGAAATCAAGGCACTCATCCCGCAGGACCTTTTAAGCTGCAGTCAGGCTGTTGCAGCGGCCCTGAATACCGTCAACCGCGACGAGGTGCAGACCTGCTGGATGGATGCCGGTCACCTTGAGGCCCCGGAGTGGATTATGCGCGGGGATGTATCCTATGCCGACTCTACTGTCCTTGAGTACGCGCAGAAGGTCGAGATCCGGGGAACTGCCCGGGAGCTGTGGCCGTTGCTGGAAAATATCGGAGGGTCACGGGGGTGGTACGGAATGGATTTTTTATGGCGTATCCGGGGGGATATGGATCGCCTGGTGGGCGGGCCCGGGCTTCGCCGGGGACGCAGGGACCAGTCCCGGCTGATGGTGGGTGATGCCCTGGATTTCTGGAGGGTACTACGTTCTGAACCGCCGTATGTCCTGCTCCTGCTCTCGGAAATGAAGCTGCCGGGGGAGGCCATGCTGGAGTTCAGGCTGAAGGAGGTGGCACAAGACAGGGTGGAACTGGTCCAGACAGCCAGACTTCTGCCCCATGGTCCGGCCGGAATACTCTATTGGTACCTTACATACCCTTTACATGGTCTGGTATTCAGGAGCATGCTCTTGAACATGGCCCGACGTTCCGGGCACGAAGTGCTCAAAGGACCGGAGACTGACTGCTGACACCTGCAACTGCAAAAAAACTTTTTGCAGTCGCATCTGTACCGCTCAAAAATGATCCTTAATTGATAAGGTTTGATTGATGCTTACCTTGCCTTTAGGCGCTTAGCACAAATTTCGAAACAACATGTTGTTTCATTTTCAAAGAAAGCCAGGAGGTTTCGCCCACGGAACACACGGAAGGGCACGGAAGTTTTACCTCTCGTTCCCAGGCTCCA
>PWSL01000223.1 GCA_003563255.1 Desulfonatronospira sp.
CCCGTGAAACAAATCCGAAGGATTTCCTGCATAGCAGGGTTTAACCGGGGCCTGCCCGGTTAAACAACGCTGAAAGCGTTCCAGCTTTGCTGGGTTTTACTGGGTCACAAAAAACAAGAAAGCTTGAGACAAATGCGGGGATGGTCGCTGGGCATTGAGACTGTCCCTCGCTGAGCGCAAATTCCCGGTACATATTTTGCCCCTGAGTAAGGACCAATTGCGGCACATCGAAATGTGAGTTGCGGGGACTGTCCCAGTTAAGGTTCACTGGTTACCTCTCGTTCCCAGGCTCCAGCCTGGGTACGCTTAGTTCTTGCGGCTCAAGCCGCTTCTTTATAAGAAAACATTTTGCTTTTATGTCTGTGGGGACAGGCACCTCGGCACTTATTTTTTTGAGCAAGAAACAAATTGGAAAAATTAGTGCCGGGAGAGTTAGTCCCCCTCCGGGCTGTCTGCCTCCGGCCCATAGATCATGCGCCCCGGTGGGATTAATCCTTAAAAAGTGAGTGCCGGATTGAAGACCTTTTGGCCCGCCTTCCGAACGGAATATTATGGTTGCGAAAGAATTACAATCGTGCATCAACTCGTTGATTAAAGCAAGAATAATGACGTTTTAAAAAAATCGCAATTCTTATCTCTGATTCATGCTCAGGCAGGATTAAAATATTTTACAGTTGATGATATAGTTATCAGCATATTATGGAGAAACCCATGGCCCTCCCTGCCTCAGTGATTGACCTCTATGAAAGGGGAGCATTACGAGTTTTTTGAAATCAAAATATGAATAGTGTGTGTTAAGGCTATCTTTGTGTAAAAAGCTATAAACTACGGCATGGCACGGCTTCCTGCCCGGAGGCTTACAGCCCGGAGGGGTCTGTCCCTGGCTTCGCTTTATCCCGGTTCAAGCCCGGGACAAGCTTCGCCGGAATGACGGAAAGGGGCTGTTGTCCGATTTAACCGTTACCCCGGTCCCGGATCGAGTCCGGGATGACGAATCCGGGGCCCAGATATTCTCCTTCGATTTTGCTGAACAGTTACAAAATTTGAACCGCAAAGCTCCACTCAAATTCCCTTGCCAAATCCGAGCACCTGCCTTAATCTTGATCCAGATACGATCCTGTATCCGGTTTTCATCCTGTGTTGCAGCATGCCCGGATGGGCCTGAAGGATGAATCATACCAGAACTTATACACCATAAAATCCAGGTAACACCCAATGATCTGAGTGCAAACAGCACTTGGGAGGATTTATGAGCGAAGTTTCCAGCCAAAACCCAGACCCAAAAGATTTTGTGATTAACGAAAAAACCATTGAAGCCCTGATTATTCGCCTGATACCTACGTCTCAATATTTTGAGGCCAGGTTTGACGGACTTGAAGAGAAATTTGACTATAAGTTTGAGGTTTTAGCTGATAAGTTTGATTCTCTTGCCAAGTCTCATGAAGAATTAAAGGCTGACATGGACAAGCGCTTTGATACTATGCAGACCGAGATGGACAAGCGCTTTGATACTATGCAGTCAAACATGGAAAAGCGTTTTGAACAGACAGACAAACGCATCAATGCCATGCAGACCGAGATGGACAAGCGTTTTGATGCCATGAAGGCAGATATGGATAAACGTTTTGAGCAGGTGGACAAACGTTTTGAACAGGTGGACAAACGCTTTGAACAGATTGATGCAAAATTTGACAAACTCATTGAAAGGATTGACGTTAGAATTGATCAGGGATTGCGGGAATACCGCAGTCACTCATTCCGCCTGTTCAGCTTTGCCATGACCTTTTCAGCTATCTCCATGATCGGTATGCTGGGCAGAATTTTCAATGTTTTTTAACATGAATTGTCCACAGGGGACAGGCAAAGTATGTATTCAGGATGAACCACGTCTAGAAAAATCATCTTTACATTTCGCGTCAAGCGCGAAGTGTAAAGATGATTAGAGCATTGTTGCAAGCCAGAGATCAGTAAAAATCTTATCCTGCCCAGCCCAGCAATGATGACTGTATTTGCTGGCACTTGCCAAGTGAACCGGGATGTTCTAAATGTTTACTGGAAATGAAATGAAAAGAAATGGAAGCAAGCTCCCGGCATAAAAAGAGATATTTTGGAGATATCCATGCGTGAATTCTACTCTTATGGTCCAGTCAACTGCCGCCGCCATTTTTGCGTACCTCGCCGCGAACTGGTGGAAAGCTGTCTGGATTATATTGTCGGCGATGTCCAGGACGGTGGTCATTATTTCACCATCTGGTCCCCTCGGCAAACAGGCAAGACCTGGTTGATGCATGAAGTACGCCGCGAGATTGAAAAACGATACAGCCATCGCTTCATCGTGGCGACCATGTCCATGCAGGGGGTGATCATGCAGCCGGAAGACGGGTTGGATGTGTTCCTCTCCCGCCTGCCGCAATTATTCCGGGAGACATTCCATGTGGACATTCCGACGCCGGGGGATATTTCCGAGTTCAAAAACTATTTTTTCAATCAAAATCAATTATTTGAGCTTCCATTGTTATTGTTTATCGATGAGTTCGACAGCCTGCCTCCACGGATTATCGACACACTGGTGACCCTGTTCCGGGACATGTATCTGAAGCGGGACAGTTTTTTGCTCCACGGACTTGCCCTGATCGGAGTGAGGGCTGTGCTGGGTGCAGACAGCGAACGGGGCTCGCCGTTCAATGTTCAGCGTTCATTGCAAGTGCCAAATTTCTCAGCTGATGAGGTTGAAGAGCTGTTCAGACAATACCAGGATGAATCCGGACAGAAGGTGGAGCAGGAAGTAGTAACGGCAGTCCATAATGCAACTCGGGGGCAGCCCGGTCTGGTTGGCTGGTTCGGGGAGTTATTGACCAGAAAATACAATCCAGGGATGGACCAGAGCATTGACAAAACAACCTGGCGGGAGGTCTACCGCGCAGCCTTGCACAGAGAATGGAATAACACCGTACTCAATTTGCTAAAAAAAGCACAAGGGCCGTATATTGATAGAGTTGTAGAGCTATTTTCCCGTCCGGATATGCCTTTCAGCATCCGGGCCGACTGGTGTTCTTATCTGTACCTCAACGGGATTATCGACAACTATGAAGTCACGGACTCCAATGGCGATAAGATTGACGTCTGCTGTTTTTCCTCGCCCTATGTGCAGTCCTGCCTGTTTCACGCCCTGACCATAGACCTCATGGGCGAAAGTACACCCATACTGGCTCTGGAACCCCTGGATGAACTGGAAGACGTGTTTGGCGGTTCGGAACTGGACTTGCCGGCTTTGCTGGAACGTTACAAGGGCTATCTGCGACGTCTTGCAGCCAGGGGTCTGAATCCCTGGCAGGAACAGCCTAAGCGCAGTGATATGAATTATACAGAGGCAGTGGGGCATTTTCATCTGTATTTCTGGCTGCGCAATGCTGTGGAAGACTATTGCACCATCAGTCCTGAATTCCCAACTGGAAACGGCAGGGTTGATCTTCATCTGAAGTGCGACATGGGAGAAGGAATCATCGAAGTGAAAAGTCATACCAACCAGGCCAGACTGCGACAATCAATTCAACAAGCCGCTCATTACGCCTCCAGGCTGGGGCTGAATGCCATCACTGTGGCTCTGTTCGTGCCGGTGGATGATGAAAATGTGCTGGCCAGATTGTCTGGTGAGCATGATGTGGATGGAGTACATGTGGTGGTGACGGCTATTGGGTGGACATAAAAAATACAAAGCCGTAAATGCCAGTCCATCCTGTCTTCCTTGGCGACCTTTGCCAGTCCTGTTAAATTCACAAAGTAAGGGCAGAGCCATTTGACTGGGGCGCCTTTGCGTGGGAATATGTTTTTTGGTTGTCCCCCTCCGGGCTGTATGCCTCCGGCCCATAGATCATACGCCCCGGTGGGATTAATCCTAAAAAGTGAGTGCCGGATTGAAGACCTTTTGGCCCGCCTTCCGAGCGGAATATTATGGTTGCGAAAGAATTACAATCGTGCATCAACTCGCTGATTAAAGCAAGAATAATGACGTTTTAAAAAAATCGCAATTCTTATCTCTGATTCATGCTCAGCCAGGATTAAGCCGCCGAGGTCCACTCAAATCCTCTTGCCAAATCAGGCCACCTGCCTTAATCTTGATTAAGAAGCAACCCTGCACATAGTTTTCATCCTGTGTTGCAGCATGCCCGGATGGGCTTGAAGGATAAATAATACCAGAACTTATACACCCCATAAAGTCCCGGTAATACTCAATGATCTGGGTGCAGACAGCACCTTGGAGGATTTATGAGCGAAGTTTCCAGCCAAAACCAAGACCCAAAAGATTATGTGATTAGCGAAAAAACCATTGAGGCCCTTATCGTTCGCCTGATCCCTACATCTCAATATTTTGAGGCCAGGTTTGACGGACTTGAGGAGAAATTTGATTATAAGTTTGAGGTTTTAACTGATAAGTTTGATTCTCTTTCCAAGTCTCATAAAGAATTAAGGGCAGACATGGACAAGCGTTTTGACGCCATGCAGGCAGACATGGACAAGCGCTTTGACGCCATGCAGGCAGACATGGACAAGCGCTTTGACGACATGCAGGCAGACATGGACAAGCGCTTTGACGCCATGCAGGCAGACATGGACAAGCGCTTTGAGCAGGTGGATAAGCGTTTTGAGCAAGTGGATAAGCGTTTTGACAGCATGCAGGCCAAGATGGACAAGCGCTTTGAACAGATGGATGCCAAGATGGACAAGATCATTGAAAGGATTGACATCAGGATTGATCAGGGATTGCGGGAAAACCGCAGCCACTCATTCCGCCTGTTCAGCTTTGCAATGACCTTTTCAGCTATTTCCATGATCGGAATGTTAGGCAGGATTTTCAATGTTTTTTAAGATGAATTATCTGCATTCGCCAAAAAGCATATTTTGTCCCGCCACTGTCTTCATTCTTTTTGTATCTATTCACCACATTTGCTATAAAACTATTATAATACCCTGGATTCCGGCTTTCGCCGGAATGACGAAAAAGGGCTACTATTTGCTCTAACCGTCACCCCGGTCCCGGATCGAGTCCGGGATGACGGATCCGGGGTCCAGTTTTTTTGAAGTTACTTAGAAGCGTTTGAACTTTTTGACGTGACGCAGCAATTGGGAGATTTTTAATGGCCTGTTAAGTTGTACACTTTGTGCGTGGCTGGAAGTGTACAGGTTATTTGCATTCGCCGATGGAGTTCTGCCTGCAGGTGCGGCCGTTGGTCCAGGTGGCCCAGGTCAGGTCTGCTCCGTCCAGGCTGGCATCGCTCAAGTTGGCTCCGCGCAGGTCTGCTCTGTTCAGGTTGGCGTTTCTGAGGTTGGCCCGGGTCAGGTTGGCTCCGGAAAGATCAGCCACGCTCAGATCTGCACTGCTCAGGCCGGTTCTGGACAGGTTGGCTCCCTGCAGGTTGGTCCGGTGCAGGTTGGCCCCGGAAAGATTGGTCCTGCTCAGATTGGCCCCGGAAAAATCAGACCAGCTCAGGTTGGCTTCTGAAAGGTTGCACCGGGAGCAGGCATTGGTCTGGCGCAGGGTGTTCAGGTCTTCGGTGCTGAAGGCAGAGACTAAAGCCGGGCAGGCCAGCACAACGCAGGCCGTCAGAATAAAAGTTAGATACCTGGTTTTGACAGCTGTTTTCATAAATTACCCCCGGGGTTAGTTAATCAGCATCCCCTATGGAACATCAGCGGACCCAGTACCTGCCCGTGCCGCTGACAACTTATACACTTTCAGCCATGCTGGAAATGTATAAGATAAGGCTTAAGTTGTACACTTTGTGCGTGGCTGAAAGTGTGCAGGTTAGTCCATCAATGTATAATAGACGTGGAACCCGGCGCTGTTGCCGCGGCTGTCCG
>PWSL01000256.1 GCA_003563255.1 Desulfonatronospira sp.
GACTTCCCTTCATTCCACCCATTGTTCCTTCAACATACTTTTGTTGCAAAAGGTATGTGTCAGCTGATTCAAAATCTGATTCTGATAATCTGACGGAATTATAGATATCTTGAACTTTGATGTCCCCGCCCCCCATTGCATTGTTTTCAATAAGGTGCTCGAGTATTTTTAAAGCATTATTTGCTATTTTGCTTTTTTTCTTCATAGGAAATCTTTTCAGTTTTTAGGCGCTAACGCCTCACACCACCAGCAGCGAAAAGCAGAGCGAGGAATGAACGTCGCTTTTTGCTGTCTGAGTGCATGTGATTGTTATATCCTTCCATACGCTTTGTTTAAGCGCTTTTGAAGATTTTCATCACCAAAAAAAAATCGCTTGCAAGCAATTGATTCATCATAAATATACTGAGAACTCTGACCTACCTCTTCTCCAAGTATCTTTCGAGCGGCCCATGACCCTAGCTTAGCGTTTTCTTCCACTAGGTCCCTATGATTTGATATGACGTAATTACGCCATTTTTCATAATGTTCTAGGATACAAAGCACACCATGACCTAAGTTGTCATAGCTGACAGAACAAAATTCAGTTGGATGTATTTCGCCGATACTTGCTTCAGAAACAAGTGCTTTGTAGTTTTCAATGTTATCTAGAAGTGACACTTCATAATTTAGAATTCGGACTAGTTCTTGTTTAGCAGAGTTGACTTTGAAGCTTTCGTTTTTCCTGGAAAACCGTTTTACAAACTTGCTGGTTTCTACTAGGGAAATTCCTTCCCATTCGAATATCATATTACGTTCAGGCGAAGACAGGATTTGACACCATGCACTTTCTGGCTCGAAGATCCTTGTTAGTAAATGCCTAAATTCCGCGGACTTTCTTATTTGAGGGGTTGTTACTGCTAGAATCTTTGCAATTCGCCTATATGCTGAAGACACTAGCGATATCACTCTCCGAGAATCATCACCTTCAAAGTGACTCAAAAAAAGTGGCAATGAGTTTTGAAGGGCAACAGCCTTATCTTTTCTGACTATTTGGCCTCCAAGCCAGCTCGGAGCCCAATTAACATTGATATCCGAAGCCTCGAGACGAATGAGAAAATCCGTCGCGTGCATAAAGTAAAAATCGTTCGCGTCTCTCGGCTCATCCGGGAATAGTCGATACATGGTGTGAAAAGCCGCTTTTGATCTGCATTCCTTCAGCAAGACCTCATTCATGTTATGAATCGCAGGGTGCGAATGCCCCACAAAGTATAAACTTTCAGTGATATCGGTTGGATCGGCTAGCGCCAGGGATTCCGGGTAACGATTTTCATTTTTTTTCGAGTTGGCTCTAAAGTTCGATAAAACCTTACTTCTCATGCCATCTAAATGGCGATTCATTATTTCCTTGAACTCAGTAACCCGATTCAAATTTCCCTCTTTTTCGAAGGCTCTATCGAGCTCTCTGAGCAATCTTCTCCGATAGAAAAACCAGACATTCACAGGAGCCAAATACTGAGCAAGATTAATATATTCACGCACGAGATTTTTTATAAGCAATCTATATATCGGATTTTCAACGCTGTCCTCTCTGTCAAACACCTCCAGCTTGATCCCATCACAAATGACAACCAATGCCGCACGAATTTCTGGGTGAGCAGCATATTCAAAAGCTTGACTCGCCTCCTTGTATCCAAAGACGCCTTGGTTAAAGTGGGGTCGTTTGGCCTCGACTAACCAAAAATCCTGTTCCCAGACAGTCAAGCTATAATCGATATATCGATTAGTTGAGCCAACGAATTTGATATTCCTCTCTCTGTCAAGAGAGTGCTTATTTCCTTTTTTGTAGCCAATGATTTTCAGTAAGGGGTTTATGATCTCCTCTCTGACATCCGCTTCTTTAAAGTCAGTAACATCGAGTGATGCTATCCTTTCAAGCTCCGCTTTTTCGTCGAGAGATGGCGGTGGGGCTACTTTGTGGAGAAGGAGCCCATCCAAGCCATACAATTTTAGATGTCCCATCAAAATCTACTCTCCTTAAATATAACGCAAGCCATCAGCCGCGCGAGGTATGAGCGTCGGCTGCATGGCATGGTTGGACGAAGCCGCTACGCGGCAGACAAGGCCAAGATGACCTTCTTTGGCCATAATGAACATGTTGTAATCTCACGGCATTCGGTAATAGGTAGGAAGTGGCGGAGCAAAGGGAGCTGCCGCATCAACCATTACCAAGGAGGTTACAATGAACATCATCATGCCGCAAGATCCCCTCTTCAACAAGCAGTACCAGAAACACCTGAAATGCCTCAAGCTGGGCGGGCTACAGCCCAAGACCATCGACGCCTACGCCAGGGCGATCTGGCGGATCGGCAACTATTTCGATTGCAGGATTGACAACCTCAGTTTCGGCCAGTTGCTCGACTATTTTACGGAACTCCTGGACACACATTCCAGGAGCGCGGTCAAGCTCGACCTCTACGGCCTGAAGTTCTTCTATTCCGGGGTACTGAACAAGCCCTGGAAAGATATCCCCCTGACCAAGCCTCCCAAGACATTCAGAATCCCCGACATCCTCTCTGTCGGGCAGATGGGGCAGTTGCTTGCAGCAACCTGAAGCCACGGTAATCATCTGCCTGGCCTGCGGGGCCACCATGGTGATCACTGCAACGATGCTTGCCTGGCCACCGGCCATCATCGCTCCGTTACAAAAATAGACGCACCGAAGGCATCGGGCATGTAAACGGGAGCCGTCACATTACCGAGGACAAAAGCCATCTTGCACCGGAACGGGACTCCTGCGCCGGAAAAACGCCGGACACAAGTGTAAAACAGCATGATGCAGCACCAAAATCCACCTCAAAAAACATTACAGGGGCCTCTTCCGCCTTCCTGCAACCCAACCGCTTCAGATTGTGGCTCGCTGCGCTCCCATAATCTAATCTTGTTCGTTAGGCCGTGTCACACGCCTCAACCCTCAATCTTCAACTGGCCGATAACCGAAATTACACCAAGCCCACCTCCGTGCGCCTCAGGATTGTCGTCGTCGAATCGGATGTCGTTGTCTCCGACCGCACTCTCGATGACACTCGCTGCTTTAGCGAGCTTCCCCCCCGTCGCAGTGTCAACCCGCCGGACCGCTGCGTGCAGTGAGGCGCGGAGAACACGATCTGAGCGCGATCCCGCGCCAGCGTGCCAAACCTCGCCAAGACGAAGACCCGTCCAGCATTGCACGAATTCGTCAAGACCAATGCACGTTACGACGCTTGCTACTGGAGTTTCAGCCATTCCACCAAATCCGTGCAAATTATGATGTCGTCGCCAGTGGTGTGAAAACCCATGCATCGCGAGCTCGTGACAGTAGGGGCAGTGGTCGGGGTCGAACCACCAGCGCTCATCAGAGAAATGCATGGAGTTCCGCGAGGACGCACTCTCGCTGAGGATTGCGGGAACAAGTTCCTTAGCAGCCAGGGACTTGCGGCCCCCCAGCACTTGGTTTAATACTCGGGCACTCACGATGATGAGCTCGCCTGGAGGCGAGAGCAGGCCGTAGGCACCAAGCATGCCTGAGCGATTCCGGAGATGTACCGTGAGCCCAGCGAACACACCCGAAACACCGGTAAACTTTGGAAAACTGGCTAGTAGTGCGAGCTGCCAGGGATCGACTTCATACCGGGACGTAGCCCGACCTGTACCCTGGCCTGACCGCTTGGCTTGAATGAGACACGCCCTCTGAAACGCGAGTCGCCCATCGTGGACATATGCGCCAAGCACAAGGAGGTCCGCGAGTTCCCGGCGGTGTTCGGCTCCACCAACCTGAAAGCGGACCTGTGACTTGGAACCGTGTAGAAACGCTGCCTCCACTTCTAGCTTGAAGGACGCTCCGTTGAGCGATACTTGGACAGGCTCCTTTCCGTCAATAGCTTCCACCATCGCACGCACGCATTCGACCTCGTTGAGTCGGGCTGTGTATGAGTCCTCAATCCCAAGGCGGATGCGCGCAGCGAGATCCCATTGCCAGTCCTGAATGTCAGGTTTATGCGAGATAATATCCAACATTGTTCTGATTGACCTCCTTATAGCCGTAGCGGGCCAACAGCGCAAATCAGCGGTAGCGAAAAGCAGAGCGAAGCAGAGCTTTTAGCTATCCGCTGATTTGCGCTGTTGGCCTTAGGATGTAAGCGCACGCTTGTTCAAAACCGTATAACGATCAAGGTCACTTACGCCGCCCCAAACCTTGCCACGTCAGCGCCGCCAGCGTTCTCGGCGTCATGTGAATCGCCTGGTTCCGCAGTGCCTATTTTTTAAATATTTGGCTGATCTTGTTGTTCTCTTTCATTGAGTTAACGATAAGGTCTTCCGGTATGCCAATTTCCTTAAGCAACAAGATGGTTATTAATATTTTCAGCCTTTGATTTGCCCAATATAAGTCGGCATCTTTTAGCGCAACATCTTTTAATTCATCGTCATAATGAGTTAAGTAGTTTCTTGTATCAACAACGACACCAGTGAAAAATTTATCTGTTGGTGTCAATAATGATGATGTGCTTTCATCAAGAGTTTCTAGTAGTTCTCCTATTCTTTTTCTCAGTGAGTATTCATTTCCGTATTTTATTCTGCTTTTAAGGCTTTCTCTGTGGCCACTATCCAATTCTTTCGATATGCCGCTGGCTAAAGTTGCGCGATAAGGTTGCCAGTCTTCATTACTAAGGTATTTACCTCCTTTTGTAACTCGGTGAAAACTCTCAATGGCCTGCATTAAACTCAAAAACTGAAACTGAAGATACAATCCAGGATTATAGAATGTGCCAAAAAACAAATCGTAAACTGATCTAAGGTGTTGGGCCTTCGCAAACCATAAAGATAAAACATCAGATATATTTTTCGATATACGAGAGTAAGGAAGAATCATCTGATAATAATGAATATTTTTGTTAAGGACATACTTTTTTTGCGTAAAATATAATTCGATTGTTTCTTTTGATTTTTTATAAGGACTGATTTGGACCTCATCGCCAAATGCTTTGACATAATTTATATATGTAGTTTCACCGATTAATAATGTTAGTAAATTGCAAAGGTCATATATTACCCCCCAATACCACTCGAAATGCTTTGGTTCTGTTGGCGTAATTTTTAAATAAGCCTTACTCTTCCAATGCGCCTCGCGAATTAAATCTCCGCCCGTATTAAAATCGTGTGTTGATTCTATAGCGCAACCAAATTCTTCAAGGTTAGCATTGAATTCCGCTGGCCATTTAAAGGTAAGTCTCCAATCTGACTTTGTATCTTTAGGAATTTCCATCGAAAACGGTCTTGCAACCAACCAGTTTTCAATATTGGTGAAATTGACCTGCAAGGCAGAGAAAACTATCTCTTCTGGTTTATTAAAATGCTTGCCGACAAAAAGATAATTTGAGTCAAATCTTGTTTTTGCCTGTCCATTTGGGGTCGGACCGAGCTAATCTATTGAATTATCTAACGATATCTTCCAAAACAGACTGTTTTTCTGCCTTAGAACGTCTGTTTTACCCCCAAAATTGGCACTGTAAGAGCCTGCAGGTTACCAGCGCAGTCTCCAGACCTCATCCTGTTCCCTGAATATTATCAAAAAAGCTTTTTTGAGGCGTGTATAAGTATTTATTACATCAATTCAACAACCTGCTCAGGCCCGATCCCATAAGTGCCGGCTGCCCGTAACGACTTTTCACATGGCCGGTTTCTCAGGCGATATTGACTATGCCCCTGCACCGGGGGTATCTGGAGCAAACCCAGAACTGATTGTTCTGGTCGCCGCCCTTTTGGGACCGGCGCAGGACCATTTCACTGCCGCACCTGGGACAGGCGATGCTGTTTTGTTTTTCCCTGACC
>PWSL01000452.1 GCA_003563255.1 Desulfonatronospira sp.
AAAAAAGAAAAAAATCCTTGCTTGCTTGCATGTTTGTAGGCGCTTAGCACAAATTTCAAACAAACATGTTGTTTCATTTTTAAAGAAAGCCAAGAGGTTATGCCCACGGAACACACGGAAGGGCACGGAAGTTTTAAAGCGTTGCGAAGCAACGCATATTCCGTGAAATTCCGTGTATTCCGTGGGCAGTCTCTTTTGCCCCGAATGGGCCTCTTTTTCCGCGCAGGGTCGAGGAACAAACATATATTATGTAGTCTATTCCTGTTCCTGATCCTCCTGCAACATGGCCATGATTTCTTCCCGGATAACACCGGCGGCTGCAGACGGTACCTGTTTCTGAACCAGCTCTTCCAGTTCGTATCTCAGCTGGGATGCCAGGTGGCGGAGGTCTTCCCTGCTGACTGAAGCCTGGTTAAGGGAGTCAATTTTTTCCTGCAGTTCAGGATCAGGCTGTTTTTGTCTGTCCTTTATCTCTCCTATGTCCTGGCTCAGTTCAGTAAGTTTTTCCTGCATTTTGCCCCAGTAGGTCAGCGCGTTCTCCAGTTCCATGGCCAGGGATTTCTTTTCACTCTGCCAGGTTGATACAAGCTCCTGGATGCGGCTTTCCATGCTCCGGACCACTTCATCTTTCAGGCTGGTCAGGTCCGGGGCCTGCTCCTGAGAGGACCGGGCGGAGTTTAATGCATTATTGATTTTTTTTTCCAGCTCATCTCTGAGGGCCTGAATATCCGGGATATCCAGGCTGCCCAGCTGATCCTCAAGGATTTTAATCCTTTCGTTTAAGTCCTGCAGCTCGTTTTGGCGCAGGGAATCCAGGTCCTGCTGCAGCTGTTCCCGGACCCTCTGGACTGCGTTGTCAGTGATGCCGGGGCTTAGTTCCTGGATTTTTTTTTCCATGTCGTGGTATAGTTGCTGCCTGAATTCCCCCGGGTCGAAATCTTTTTCAGTAATCTCTTCCGGTGCTTCCGGGGCGCTTGGGGCCATTTCATCGATCTTTTGCTCCATCCGGGCCTGCAGTGCCTGAATGTCAGGAATCTGAATCCCTGCTACCTGTTCTTCAAGGGAATTCAGCCTGGAAAATATATCCTGCAAATCATTTTCGCGAAAAGTTTCCAGTTTTTCATGTATTTCCCCCCTGGCTTTTTCCAGGGCCTGGTCAGTGATTTTCGGGATAATATCCTGGATAAATCCCAGTTCTGAGCCTTTTTCTTCCAGGGTTTGCAGGACCCGGCTGGAAAATTCATCCTCCACGGTCTGGAGTTGCTCCTGCAGCCTGTGTAGTTGCTCCTGCATGTCTTCCATCTGCTGTGCCAGATGCTCCACACCGTCTGGTACATCCTTCTCAGGCCGGGTTAAAGTCTGGGCAGGAGCGGGTTCCAGGCCGGGAGACTGCCGGGGATCAGGCGCAGTTTGCGGTTCGGCCTGTGTTGCAGGTTCTTCAGTGGATTCAGGTCCAGTCACGGGTTCAGGTTCCTGTTTATCACCCACGGGTTTTTCAAGGATAGGTTCTTCAGGTTCCGGCGCAGGTTCCGGCTTTACTTCCTGTTTAGCATCGGGTTCCAACTCAGTCTCGGGTGCGGACCTGTCTTCAGGGACTTGTTCTTCTTGCTTCTCTAAAGGCTCAGGAGTTTCATCCCCGGATAAGTCTTCTTCATCAGGTTGAGATTTCCGGGCCTTTTCTTCCTGTACTGCTTCATCATCAAAAAGATGATTTAGCTCGGGGTCCGCACTGGAGCCGGTCTTTGCCTGTTTATTCTGGGAATCCTCAGTGCTTTCCTGCAACAACTCATTTATATAGTTGTCGGCTTCGGAATCATGCTCTGAAGAACTCACTTCCTGGGCATCCTCCTGGTCATGATCCTTGAAAAGGTCCTCGAATTCCTTGTCCAGGTCATCAGTCTCCTGGTCCTGTACTGCATCCTCATCATCATCCAGACTGTCAAAAAGGTCCTTTAAATCATCATCGAAATCCTCATCAGGCTCTTTAGAAGATTTCCCGGGGGCTTCCCGGGAGGATTTGATTATCTCGGGATCTCCCTCTTCGATTACTTCCGTCAGGTCGATTACTTCCTCATCCCAATGTTCTTTTTTCTGTTTTTCAGCCATCTGCACCGCCTTGGTCAGCAAGTTGCAATAATTTTTGGATGTGAATAATAATTGAGGGCCGGCATACTGGTCCCTTGAATGAAGGCTTTAGGGTGTTGCCCGTGATTTTTCGGCTATTATACTGGACATAGGGGGTAAAAGCAAGGGGTTCCAAAGGCATGGTGAGAATAAAAAAACAGTACCTGTTTAGCGTTTTGCATGTAGCACGGGGACTGGCTCCCCGCACTTATTTTTCTGACAGAAGACTGACAAATTTTGATAAATTAGTGCGGGATGCCTGTCCCCAGTTGAGACAGGTTATAAATTTTTGAAGTTTCTCTGTAGTGGTAGGCTTTGCCGCAAAAATGGCGTGTTGTTGAAATAAGTGCCGGGTGCCTGTCCCCGGTAGCCGAGGCAAAAATTTATATAAAGTGTCGCTGTAGTGATAATACAAGGTGCATAATTTCGTGAGGGATGGGAAAAAGGGCTTCCACCAAAAAAAAGAGGGGGCAAGGCCCCCTCTTTTACTGGAATAATTAGAAGTTACTCATCTTTGGGATGACATTCAGGACATGCTGTAGGCCCGGACTCTTCGCCGGCCCTGGCCAGGTCGCGGTGGCAGCCGGTCATGCACAGGTCATGATAGGCCTTGTAGAAGTACCTGATGTCTCTTCTGTCCTGGGGCTCTTCAGCCACAGCCATGTCGTGACAGCCCTCGCTCATACAGCCCTTGATCTCGTAAGTACCGTCCCAGGGCTCCCCTTCAGCGTCATGGTGGCATTCGCCGCAGTCAAAGTCTCCATGCACAGTGTGGGAGAAGGGTGACGGGGCCTCTCTCATTTCTCCGTACTCCTCGGGAGCATAAAGCAGCCATTCGTCAGCATATGTGCCGAACTCGTACTCCATGTCCTGGTCCAGTCTCTCATGTCGCTCGGTCAGTCCAGCGTAGAGGCTGGGCAGCAGTACGAAGCCCACAAAAAAAGCACAGATCATACCGATAACAATGGATTTCCTCATAATTTTCAACACCTCCTTATACCTTTAACATTGTAAAAAAAAGCACAACCTGACCTCCTTGATATACCCAATACAAGAGGTTGTCAAGAAGAGTCTTGAATGTTTGGTTTTATTAGAATTTGAGATTGTGGGCGGCTTCCAGAGTACGTTCCCACTCCCTGGAGCCATGGGCGAAGGAATTGAAAGTACACTCAAAGTTGGAAGGGGCCAGATAAATTTTTTGCTTCCGCATCCCGGAGTAGAACTTGCAAAACAGAGATTGATCCGAGTTTTTGGCGGATGTGAAATCCTTCACAGGCTGCTCGCAGAAAAACAGGGTCATGATGGAAGCCAGTTGATTAAGCTGAATCGGCAGTCCCTTTTCTTCCAGGATTTTCTTCAGTTCCAGACCCATTTCCCGGGTTTTATGCTCCAGGGTATCATAATCCATCTTCTGGAGAGTCTGCAGGGTGGCAATGCCTGCGGACATGGCCAGGGGATTGCCGGCCAGGGTCCCGGCCTGATAGATATCGCCCACCGGGGCCATTTTCTGCATGATTTCCTTTTTACCCCCATAAGCGCCCACGGGCATGCCTCCTCCGATGATTTTGCCCAGGCATGTGAGATCCGGAACCACATTGTAATAGCCCTGAGCACCGGCATAGGAGAGCCTGAAACCGGTTATGACCTCGTCAAAAACCAGCAGAGCACCGTACTGGTCAGCCAGTTTGCGCAGGCCTTCCAGAAAGCCAGGTTCAGGAGGCACAAGCCCCATATTGCCGGCTGCAGGCTCCACGAATACGGCGGCTATCTCTTCCCCGTTTTCAGAGAATAGCTCCTGGACCTGTTCCAGATTGTTGTAGTCAGCCAGGAGAGTCTGGGAGACCACTTCCGCGGGGACCCCCGGTGTGCCTGGAATGCTCAGGGTGGCAGCCCCGGATCCTGCGCTGGCCAGAAAAGCGTCCACGTGTCCATGGTAACATCCGGTGAATTTGATCACCTTGCTGCGCCCGGTATGACCCCGGGCCAGACGCAGGGCGGACATGGTGGCTTCGGTTCCGGAATTGACCATGCGGACCATGTCCACACCGGGCAGGGCACTGGTGATTTCCCGGGCCAGATCTACTTCGGCCTCGCAGGGAGCCCCGAAGCTGGCGCCGTTTCCCAGGGCCTTTTCCAGGGCGGACTTGACCGCGGGGTGGTTGTGCCCAAGGATCATGGGACCCCATGACATGACATAATCGATGAATGCATCCCCCTCCTGGGAATAGATATAAGGGCCGTCAGCCCTGGCGATGAAGAGGGGATGCATGCCTACGCTGCCGCAGGCCCTTACAGGGCTGTTTACTCCTCCGGGAATCAGTTCCCTGGCAGTGTTGAAAAGATCCTGTGAAATGCTCATAGATCACCTCGATGCAGTTATGTTTTTATGTGAAGACTGAAACTCTAAAAATACCTCATGGAAGTTTTTTTGAGTTCCCTGTAGCTGAAAAGCATTTCGAACTGGTTCACCCCCGTTTCACCGGCAAGTTCTTGAACAACCCGGCAGCAGTGTTCCGGGCTGCGGCCGTGGACCATGGTATAAAGGTTGTAGGGCCAGTCCATGCAGTTGATGCGCTGGTAACAATGGGTGATCTCCGGGCGGTTGGACATGGTGCGGCCGATATGGCTGATATCCTGGTCCTGCTCCACGTACCAGGCCACCATGGCGTTGTGGCCGTACCCGGCCTGCTGGTGCCTGAGGGTTGCGCCGAACCTGCGGATAATGCCACGTTCTTTGAGTCCCCGCAGGAGATCCAGGACCTCATTCTCCGATAAGCCCACCCTGGAGGCGATATCGGCAAAGGGGGACTGAGAATCGGGCAGATCAGCCTGCACGATTCGCAGAACTTCAATTTCCTGCTGTGAAAATTCCACGGGAGTCA
This sequence comes from Desulfonatronospira sp., assembly GCA_003563255.1. Lineage (GTDB taxonomy): Bacteria > Desulfobacterota > Desulfovibrionia > Desulfovibrionales > Desulfonatronovibrionaceae > Desulfonatronospira. The sequence goes on from PWSL01000452.1 coordinate 5,007, forward strand.
TGATGCATGCACCTTTATAAAAGTTTCTGTCGCCGTATCTGTTCAGCGCTTTGGATGTGGCATGGGGACTGGCTCTCCCCGCACTTATTATTAAAACCTGTCAATCATCCTTCAGAAAAAGTATCTGTTTAGCGCTATGAATGTGGCATGGGGACTGGCTCTTCCGGGACCCACTTGTCCCAGAAAATGAGTCATTTTGAGCACAAATAAATGCTCAAGTGGGTCCCGGAGTGCCTGTCCCCTGCTTTCCTTAAAAGCGCTAAACAGATACCTGTCGCCGATGCTGTGCGTATATTATGTTTTTTAGCGTTTTTTATACCCGGAATCAAGCCTTTATCCCTGGGCCGGGGTTGTAAGCATTCAGGGGGTGCTGGAATCACGCCTCTGGCGTGACTGGGGACAGTCCACGCGACACCTTATCTGAACAAATACAAAATAACAGACGCGAAGTATTGTGAACCTGCACTGCAAGTACTTAGCGGGGGACAGTCTCCAGGCCTGGTGCCAGGAACTACCACTGAGGATCCCCTGAATGCTTACCCGGGGTTTTGACCGGGCCCTTGGCCAGGGGGTGGGCACTGTCGTAGGTGCGCATGACCTGGTCCAGGTTCAAGTGGGTGTAACGCTGGGTGGAGGAAATGCGGCTGTGCCCCAGCAGTTCCTGCACGATACGCAGGTCCGCCCCGGCCTGCAGCAGGTGGGTGGCGAAGCTGTGGCGCAGAGTGTGTGGGCTGACCCCTTGGGCCCTGGCAAAGATCAGTCCCAGGCGCTGGATGATCCTGGCGGCCTGCCTGCGGTGCAGGCGGTTGCCCCGCATGCCCAGAAAAAGGGCTTTTTCGCGGATACCGGGTTCAAAGGCCCGACGCTGGGCAATGTATTGAACCAGCCTTTCCAGGCCGGGCTGCGTCAGAAAGGCCAGCCTTTCCTTGCGTCCCTTACCCTGGACCCGGACCAGCCTCTGGCCCTGATCCACGTCGTCCAGGTCCAGACCCAGGGCCTCGCTCACCCGCAGTCCCGAGCCATACAGGACCTCTGCCAGAGCAAGGTCGCGAAGGTTCCTGGGGCTTGGTTCCAGTTCGGCCTGGACCAGTTCCAACGCCTGGTCAACATTCAGAACCCCGGGCTGGGGCTTTTCCTGTTTGGGATTTTTCACCCCGGTACAGGGGTTTTGCCGGATGGTTTTGTTTTTCAGTAGAAACCGGAAAAAAGATCGCAGGCTGGAGAGCTTGCGGGCCATGGAGGATTTGGCCAGGCCCTGGTTGTGCATATGCACCAGAAATGCGTGTACGTCCGCCCTGACAACTTCCCCGGGGCTGGCACAGGTCTTGTTTGTGGATTGTAGAAACTCTTCCCATTGCAGAAGATCCTGGGAATAAGCCTCCAGGGTTGCCCCGGCAAAGCCTTTTTCCACATCCAGGTGGGCCAGAAAGGCCAGGATTTCATCCGGAAGGTTGTCTGCGGTCAAGGACATAGGAGCTTCCAGGTTCTTTTTTGGCTACGCTCTTGAGATTCATGGCCTTTTCCGAAGCTTCACCGTAGTGAGTCAGCTCGCCGTTTCTGTTGAAGATCACGGCAATGGATATGGCCATTAAGGGGAAAAAACTAGCCCGTCCGTCCCGGGTGCTGGAGTGAATGCCTCCCTGTTTTAAGTCTTGAGGGTCGTAAAAATTGGGCACTATGCTGTCAAAATTCTGGACCAGCATGGCGCAGACGCTTTCAGCCTTGTCCGGGGGTACTATGAAAACAAAGTCGTCGCCTCCTACGTGGCCCACAAAGGATTCCATACCTGCAAAGGCCCGGATGGTGTTGACGATTACCCGGGCGGTCATCATAAGGACTTCGTCACCCCTGGAAAAGCCGTACTTGTCGTTGAAGGACTTGAAGTTGTCCAGGTCAGCGTAGGCCAGTGCGAACTCCAGCTTTCTGTCCAGCATGTCCTGGATCTTGTGAATGATGGAAGTATTGCCCGGAAGCTTGGTCAAGGGATTGGCGTCCAGTTCCCAGGATGCCCTGGCCATTATCAGTTCCAGGCGCAGCCTGCTTTCATCCACGTCCAGGGGTTTTACCAGGAAATCATCCACCTCTATGGCCGCCAGATCCGGACCAGCGGCTACTTCTTCTCTGTCCAGGCAGATAACTACAGGTACCTGGCGGTATACATTCTCGCTCTTAAATATCCTGATCAGCTCCATGCCCTGCAGGTCCGGCATCCTGCTGTCTACAATCAAAAGGTCAGGGGGATTGTTGAAAAGAAGCTCTATAGCCCCCCGTCCACGTTCAAAAACTGTCCAATGGGCATAGGAACAGGTGGATTTAAGCAGTGTATACAGCTCTGCATCTGCAGAGATCAGAAATATATGGTTTTCAAGCTTCGGCATGCCTTAGCCCCCTTCAGTTGCCACCGGGCTGAAGCCTCTTAGTTCCACGAGTTCGCTGTCCAGGTGTTCAATGGCCTTTTCCAGCTTGTCCTGGTGGAGATTAAGCACTTTGAAAACGTACTTGTCCAGGTAGTTTACCTGGTCATCTCCGCTGTTGCCCACCTGGAAAATTCTGGCCAGAAAATCACCCAGATGCACCACGCAGGCCACCTCAGGATAGTGCTGGGCGGATTTGGGTCTGTGATGCCAGACCAGGCCCTCGCGCAATCGCAGGGGCAGGTTCCAGTGGTCCGCCAACCAGGCGTTTATTCGGTCATGGGCAAAGCCCATGACTTCCTTTTCAGCCTGATAATAGGTGATATCCTTTTCCTGGACCAGGGCATCCACCTCTTCCTTGATTTCCGGCAACTGGATGATGCTCACCAGTTTGCCCAGGTCGTGCAGCAACCCGGCCACGGAATATTCTTCAGGATCCTTGAGGTCGGCTTCCCTGGCTATTCCGGCGCAGGCAATAGCGCATCCCAGGCTGTGTTCCCAGAGCCCCACCATGTTTTTGGTCATGATGTCAAATACAGAGTTGCTGATTATCAGGCCTCGAATGACGTTGAAGCCCAGAAGCACCAGGGCGTGCTGGATGGTTCCAATCCGGCGGGGGAAGCCATAAATAGGTGAATTCACCATTTTCAGGACCTTGGCCGACAGAACCTGGTCCTTTGAAATCACTTTGGCTATCTGATCTATAGAGGAACCGGGGTCCTGCACCAGCTCTGTTACCTCATCCAGTACAGCGGGTAAGGTAGGCAGGTCCTTGACCGAAAGGATCCTGTTCTTATTTTCCAAATAAAGGTCCTGCATATTTATCCTGACCCGGGGGTTGATTTTACTGAGTATCGGAGTCTGGTCCCGGAGCTGAGCCTTCCTGCATAGCTTTACGCTTAAAATATCCTCGAAAAAATTTTTTGATTTTCATCATCCAGGGGTCTTCCTGGTGCTGCCTGAAAAGGCTGTCCAGGGCCTTTATCCGGTCATGGTAAGACCCTTGCCCTTGTCCTTCAATTTTGACCGGGTTGCCCTGCACTGTAACCCACTGTACCTCCATTCTTTCCAGCCTTTGCAGGGTAGAGTCAGTTAGTTTTGTACCCGGACCCAACAGGACCTGCCCGTTGTCGCGCAGTAGGGGTTTTTCCAGCACCATTCCCGGCCTGGCCAGATTCAGAGGTATCTTTTGCAATTTAACTCCAGAATCGCCCTGTTCTTGGAAATAATCCGCGAACCATTGGGGTTGCGGGCACAGCCCGCGTCAGATGTAGTGTTAAGAACTAATTCTTCATGAGCTTATAATACATTCCAGGCTCTCTTTTAACCACCCCACGGATCTCAAGGTTTACCAGAAGCTGGTTGATCCTGGAAGGGGTCAGGTTCAGCTTCTGAGTCAACTCATCAATATGCACTCTTTCCCGGTTTGCAATCTCCACGGCTAATGATTTTTCATCGCTGCTCAGGTCGGGAGGCAACTGCGGCTCAGGTAGAGCCTGCAGAACAGGTCCGGTTCCGGTCTCCTGCTGCAGGTGTATTTTCAGCCTGGGCTGCAGGGCTTCAAGGATATCCTGATCAGACTGTACCAGCAGTGCCCCCTGCCTGATCAGATGGTTGCAACCGGTGAAGCTGTTCTGGTTCACAGGGCCGGGCATGGCAAAGACTTCCCTGCCCTGTTCCAGGGCATAACCAGCCGTGAGCATGCTGCCGCTTTTGAGGGCGGCCTGCATGACCAGCACTCCCAGTGACAGGCCGCTGATGATGCGGTTGCGGTAGGGAAAGTTGTGCGCTTCGGGCTTGGTCCCCCTGGGAAACTCGGACACGATAAGGCCTCTTTCGCGCACGTGCATCCACAGGTCCTGGTTGACCGCCGGATAAATGAGATCAATGCCGGTGCCCAGGACCGCTATGGTACTTCCCGGTCCTTCCAGGGCGGCCTTGTGGGCCTGCCTGTCTATTCCTTCAGCAAATCCAGAGACAATGGTAAGGCCTTTGCTGGATAGTTCCCTGCAGATGCGAAAGGCCATTTCGCGGCCGTAAGCCGTGCTGTTTCTGGAACCCACCACTGCCAGGCAAGGCCCCTGCACCAGGGCGATATTTCCAAGATAGTACAGCAAAATGGGAGGTCCGGCAATATGGCGCAAAGTCTCGGGGTATTCCGGGTCGGACCAGATGAGGACTTGTTCCCGGCCGGATTGAATGCGCTCAAATGCTACTGCTGCGGCAGGTTCCCACTGCCGGGATTTAAATTGTCCAGCCTGAGTATGTGTCACCAGCCCCATCTCAGCCCAGTGACTGCTGTTGGCCAGGGCCTGGGCCGGGGAGCGGAAAACTTCCAGGATTTTCTGCCAGGTTTTACATCCCAGGGTTCTGGTATTGGACAAGGCCAGGCATGCCCATATCTCGTCTGATCTGGTATAATTGAGCACTGCTTGTATTCCTTGAAATGAGACAGCGGTGACCGGGGCAAAGCAAGGATTCAATCCCGCAAAGAATCAATCATCTCCATGCCCTTGGCGGCGGAGTTGCTTTCCGGGTAGTCTTCCTGGAGAACCTGAAGATAAAACCGGGCATTTGTATCATCATCCAGGCGCTTGTAGGCGTATCCTATTTTCAGAAGGGCGTCCGGAGCCTTGGGGTCATCCGGGAAATTTTCCAGAACCTGCCTGAAGGTCAGTATGGACCGGGGGTATTCTTCTTTCATGTAAAACGTCTCTGCCTTCCAGTACCAGGCATTGGGGAGTAGAGGGCTGTCCGGGTGGTTGTTGATAAAGTTTCTAAAGGCCTCCCGGGCCTCCCGGGCTTTTCCCTGGTAGTAGAGCTGCAGGGCCTCGTTGTAAGCTTGACGATGGTCATGGACAGGGGGGGGTGGGTCTTTTTTTTCTTCTACAGGATCAGGTGGGGGGGCAGGCAGTTCTTCTTCAGGCTCCGGTTCCAGGTCTTCAGGAGGCAGGCCGGGGATAAAATCTTCGCGCTCCAGCTGCATCTCCAGGTCCATGAGGCGCAAGGCGGTCTGGTTACGCAACTTTTCAGTGTCCTGCTGCAGGTTTTGAAAGCCGGTCTGCAGGTGTTTTATATCAATCTGTTGTTCCTGGATCCTGTCTTCCAGGCTTTGCAGTCTGGCATGGATATCATGCGGTTTTTCCGGGTCAGAAAAAAATTTTGTTGAGCAACCGGCGGTAAAAAGCAGGATCAGTAAAGCAGGGAGAAACCTGAGGACCATATTTTTCTCCTGAGTGGTGTTTGAAGTTGCAGGATGTAATAATTTCAGGTTACTTCAAAAGAAAGGGTTTTTCAAGGAGATTAACACTGCAGCTAAACTTATTTATTGACCTCCGGGGACTGGCTCTTTTGCCGTTTAAGGCAAGCACGGGCAAAAATTAACACAAAGTGTAGCTGTAGTTTTAAGTTTCGCTGCAGTGTTAAATGCCTGGATTTATATCCTTGCCAGTAAAGCACTTTTGGGGCAGAATCCACCGGATAAAATGAGCTTTAACGGAGAATCTGCATGCAGCTTTTCATTTCAATACAAGACATATTGACCCCGGCAGTGCTGTATTTTATTCTGGCATGTTTTGCGGGTATTCCCGCCATGTCCCTGCTTAGCTACATGACAGGAATTGCGCGAAAAAAGGTCTTCACCTTCAAGCTGGCCCGGCAGTTCGCCAATCTGGGCTTATTGTTTATCCTGGCAATATCCCTGGCCTGCGCCGCATTAATGGGGGCCAGCCACTACTACTTTCCTGAAGCTGATATTTGGCTGAAGCACCACGTATTCTGGGAGTCCGGGATATATTTCTGCCTGGTTTCTTTACTGTTTTTCGGGGTGTATTGCCTGGCATGGAATTTTTTAGGCCGCTTCAAGTGGCTGCACCTGTTGCTGGGGACGGTAGGCGTGATTGCCTGCATGCTTTTTGCCGGGATGCTTATATGGGCCGTATGGCGGGAACTGGACCCCCTTTCACCGGTATACCCTGAACCGGTATCAGTCTTCTGGCCCATCATGGTCCAGGTTTACCTGCTTTCTGCCATGGCCGGGTCTGCCATGGGGCTCTTGTATCTTCTATACCGGAGAAACCGTGATGATTTCGGCAGGGATTATTACCGTTTTTCCCTGGGTTTTACAGCCAGGTGGGGCGTTTTTTTCGCTGTGGTTTCCCCTTTGACCTGCGTGTGGCTGTACCTCGTTACCCGGGAAGTGTTTTTGCCGGATCACCTCATATTGCCAGGGGCGCTGTTTGTGCTTTTTATGGTTCCTGTAGTGCTTCTTTTTGTACGCATAGCCCGCAGTCCCCATCCTCTGCGCAACAAGGCGGCCATCCTGGTTTGTCCTGTTTTCGTTTTGTTGATCCTGGGGGTCAGGCTGGTAACTTACCTGGAAGTGGCGGACATGGCAGGGGAAGGTGAAGTCTTGAGTACGTTTATGAGGGAATGGATGCAGGAAGTGGAGGACTGGGCTTCCGGTCGTATCAGGATGTGGTGATTGGAGTATGGGGGTGTTTGATTCTTCAAGCCTGGAGGTTGAGGTGTTCGTAGGCCCGGGGGGTGGCCACCCTGCCCCTGGGTGTGCGCTTCAGGAATCCGCACTGGATCAGGTAGGGCTCGTAAATGTCTTCCAGGGTACGGACTTCTTCAGAGCATGCCACTGCCACGGTCTTTACGCCTACAGGACCCCCGGCGAACTGGCGGATGATACACTCCAGGATTTTGCGATCCATCTGGTCCAGCCCCAGGGGGTCCACGTCCATACGCTTCAGGGCACTGGAGGCCGCATGTGAGTCGACTACTTTCTGGCGGCCCACTACGGCAAAATCATGCACCCTGCGCAGCAGACGGTTGGCGATTCTGGGGGTGCCCCTGGAGCGTTTGCCAATTTCCAGGGCGCCGTCGGGGGAGATATTGATGCCCAGGATTCTTGCGGAGCGCTCTACTATAGTGGCCAGTTCTGAAGGGGAGTAAAAGTCCAGGCGGCAGATGACCCCGAAACGGTCCCGAAGGGGCGAAGTTAAAAGACCGATTCTGGTAGTCGCCCCCACCAGAGTAAAGGGTTCCAGGTCGATCTTGACGGTCCTGGCCCCGGGACCCTGTCCCAGGATAAGGTCCAGTTTGAAATCCTCCAGGGCGGGGTAAAGGATCTCTTCCACGGAAGCCGGCATACGGTGAATTTCATCTATGAAAAGGACGTCCTGCCTGTTGAGATTGGTTAGTATGGCGGCCAGGTCGGCGCTTCTCTCCAGTACCGGTCCGGTGGTACAGATAATATTTACTCCCAGTTCCGCGGCCAGGATCCTGGCCATGGTGGTCTTTCCCAGGCCGGGATTGCCGTACAGCAAAGTGTGGTCCAGGTGCAGGCCTCTTTCCAGAGCGGCCCCCAGGTAGACCTTGAGGTTGGAGCGCACATCCTTCTGTCCGATAAACTGGTCCAGGCTCTGGGGTCTTACTTGTTCATCATTGGGCTTGTCGGTCATAATCAGATAATGCTTTCCAGCGCTGTGAATGCAGCAGTAAAGGGTCAAAGGTAAGCAGATGGTACAGATGCATATATTAGCATCAGTTATGTTCCCGGTCAATCAGGATGCCGGACAGGCCGGGAGAAATCTAGTTCCAGCAGGACTCACCGCCCTTTAGGCTCCTGAAACCCTGTCACAAAAAAAAGAAATTGATATCAGTTAATTGTTAATTGTTAATTGTTGAAGAACAAAAGCCTAGATTAACTGCCTTACCCTATTAACAATTATCAAATAACAGATAACTGGGTTGCGGGCGTAGCCCGCTTTATTGATAATTACAGGATGGAAGTATGCGTAAACAGGTTCCACTGGAAAGACTTCTTTTTTTAAAGCAACAGTTGGGTTTTGATGCTGAGACGCAAGAACTGCTGAAAAGCCACGGAGTGATCCTTGCCAGCCATAAAGAGGATTTTGCCCGGTATTTCGAAGATTTTTTCCGGGGTATGGAAGAGACCAGGCCATACCTGGAGGTGCAGGAGTACCCGGGACAACTGCAGGATATCTGGAAGAGGTGGTTCGAGGGTATATTTACCAGGGATTTCGACCAGGCCTTTGTTGGCTGGGTGTGGAACAGCGGCATGACCCACGTACGCATCAACCTGGATCACAGGTTTGTAAACCTGGGGTATTGCCTTGCCAGAAGATTCTGCATCCAGGTGATCAACAGCAGCATAGCGCCGGAAGAAAGGGCGGAAGCCATGGAGGCAGTGGAAAAAACCCTGGATCTCTGCCTGCTCATTGAAACCGAGGCCTTTTTAGCCAGCACCTTTCAGTGCGACAGTGAGGTTATCAGGGGTATCGCGCACCAGATCAGAAATCCCATTACCGTTATCGGAGGCAGCATCATGCGTCTCAAGCGCAGTAAAGAAATTACTGCCAGGGCGGCTCATGACACATACAACACCATTCTGGCTGAGTCCAGGCGCATGGAAAAAATGGTCCAGGATGTAAGCAGCTACAATGAGGTTTTCCATAGCCAGTCGGCATGGTCCCCTGTACTCTTGCAGGAAATGCTGCAGGAAGTTCTGGATGAGTGCAGGCAGCGCTACCCCGTTGTGGGCCTGGACCTGCAGACCGGCTATGCGCCGATGGCAAGGCGGGTGCTGGGAAACCCTGAAGAGTATCGCCTCATGTTCAGGCACCTGCTTGCCAATGCCTTTGAAGCTGTGGACCCTGAGAAACCGGTCATAAGTGTGCAGACCTCCCTGGACCCAGGGACTGCCATGTATGTTCTGGTGGAAATTTTTAATACAGGCAAACTCTCTGGAACATATGAAATGGAGACTCTGCTTACGCCTTTTTTTTCCACCCGGGCCATGGGCACCGGGCTGGGCCTGCCCATAGCCAGGGTGGTGGCCCAGAAAGTAAAGGGAAATATAATGCTCTATCCCGTCGCCAAAGGCGGCGTGGTCTGCCTGGCGAGCCTGCCCAGGGGAGATCTGGTTTGAGGGATTCACACTAAAGCGCAATTTACACTGGAGCGAAACTAATATCAAGTCGGTATTCATCAGGTAGGTTTTTTATGCCGGCGGACATGGGATAGTTGATGGAAGCCTTGTGGCAATACCTTCTGGTCTTTATCTTTTCAGCAATTCCCTGGATAGAGATTCTGCTGGTAATACCCGCAGCACTGGCCATGGGTCTCGATCCCTGGCTGGTGGGCATCCTGGCCTTTGCTGGAAATACCGCTCCGATATTTATTCTGGTGTACGGTTACGACATGTGGCGGAAATGGAGGGCGGGCAAGGCAAAAGATTATGCAAGACCTGCTTCCAGGCGCAAAAGGAGGGCTTTAAGAATCTGGAACAGGTACGGCCTTCCGGGGCTGTCCCTTCTGGCACCGGCTCTTACCGGGATCCACCTGGCCGTACTCATTGCCCTGGCCTTCAGGACTTCAAAAAAAGATCTCCTGGTATGGATGAATATCAGTCTTGTGGTCTGGACCACTGGTCTGACCATGGGAGTATATTACGGAATTGAAGGACTGCGTTTTTTAACCGGCTGAATACATATTAAATATAAAGTATCTATTTAGCACTACAGCGAAACTTATTTATTAACCTCCGGGGACTGGCTCTCCCCGGCACTTATTTTTTATTGAACAAGAAACAGATTAGAAAAATAAATGCCGGGAGAGCCAGTCCCCGTGCTCACTTCGCACATCAGACGCCTGGCACAAATTTTGGAAGATGGATAAGAGCACAGCATTATCTTGGGTTGCGGGCATGGTCTGCGTTAGTAAACACAGGACTTTGCTAGAGATCTTTTCGCTGTCAAGTTTTAATCGGGACAGTCAAAAGTTTTTTTGTAATCGTTTGTTTTTATTGGCTTTTTGGGCAGATCAAAATATCTTTTGGTCCAGACCAGGCATCTATGCAAATTTATAGACTTTATTTCTTACAACCAAGAACGAAGAACCAGGATCTTTGAACTCTCAAGTTTTAATATAAAAGAGTTGTAATAATCAGAATACCAGGGTGGATATAATGAGTCTCAGGCAACTGGATTCCCTTTTCCGGCCCAGATCTGTCGCGGTCATTGGTGCCTCCAACCGGCCCGGGAGCATTGGTTCCGTTGTGATGCACAATATGCTCAGGGGAGGACTGCCAGGCCCCATCCTGCCGGTTAATCCCAGATACGAATCAGTTTCGGGCGTACTGGCCTATCCCGGTGTGCAGGAACTGCCTCTGGTGCCTGACCTGGCCCTGGTCTGCACCCCTCCGGGCACTGTACCAGGGTTTGTGCAGGAACTGGGTGTTAAAGGCACGAAAACAGCAGTGATCATGAGCAGGGACTTGAACAGGCGGCAGGATGAAGCAGGGCGGACCCTGCAGCAGAGCGTGACTGAAACTGCATACAGGCATTCAATGCGCATACTGGGCCCAGACTGCCTGGGGATAATTGTCCCCCGGTCAGGTCTTAATGCCAGCTTTGGACATACTGATATAGCCCAGGGCAAAATAGCTTTTGTGTCTCAGTCAGACGCCCTGGGTACTGCTGTTCTGGACTGGGCCGGGTCCAAGGGTATAGGATTTTCTCATTTCATCTCCCTGGGAGATTGTCTGGACGTAGATTTTGGGGATATCATCGATTATCTTAAAGGAGATCCGCACTCTACATCCATTTTATTGTACATGGAAAGCATTAGAAATGCCCGCAGGTTTATTTCCGCAGCCCGTTCCGCTTCCAGGAACAAGCCTTTGGTGGTGATCAAGGGCGATAAATTCAGTGTCTCTGCAGGGGGGGATGCATCATACATGGACAGCCCGGTCAGTACGGACGATATATATGATGGAGTATTTAGAAGGGCGGGCATGTTAAGGGTTTTTGACCTGGCAGAACTTTTTGATGCAGTGGAGGCTATGGCCGGGTACAAGCCTTTGCGCGGGGACAGACTGGCCATATTAAGCAACGGCGGCGGACCTGCCATGATGGCCAGGGATGTTTTGAAAGCCCGGGGCGGGAGGATTGCTCAACTCTCGGATCAGACCAGACAGCATCTGCAGCAGGGTTTGCAGGCCGAATTATCTCACCAGGAACCGGTCCGCATCATTGACCATGCATCCAGCGAGACATACTCCCGGGCCCTGGAGGTACTGATTCAGGATCAAAGCGTGGATGCCATCATGGTTATTCATGTGCCCACCGCTTTTGCCTGCAGCCAGGACATAGCAGGTGCAGTCATCAACAGCCTGGGCAGAACCAGGAAAAACGTGATCGCCGTCTGGCTGGGGGAAAAGGATGCGGCGCAGGCCAGGAGGATGTTTGCCCTGGCCGGCATACCCACGTACGAGACTCCGGATCAGGCCGCCAGGCTCTTCATGGACATGGTTCGCTATCGCCGCAACCAGGAATTGCTCATGGAAACCCCGGACTCAGTGCCCGATGAGTTCATCCCCGACTCCAGGGCGGCCGGGACCATAGTCAGAAATGCCCTGGATGAAAACAGGAACTGTTTAAGTGCTCCAGAAACCAATGAAGTTCTGTCCATTTATAATATTCCTGTGGTGGCCACCAGGCAGGCAGCGGATGCCCAGGAAGCCTCCCTGATCTCCAGAGAACTGGGCTTTCCTCTGGCCTTGAAAATTTCTTCACCGGATATTCAGGACAAAAAGCATTCCGGTGCGCTTGCTCTGGACCTGGAGACTTCCGGGGATGTTTTGAAGGCAGCCAGGGCCATGCAGGCCAGGCTCGCTGCCGGCTGCCCGGAAGCAAGCCTGGACGGTTTTATTGTGCAGAAGATGGTTCGGCGACCCACAGCTCACGAACTTACAGCAGGCGTTATCCAGGACCCTGTTTTCGGCCCAGCGATTTTTTTCGGTCTGGGGAACACTGCAGGTAAAATCTTTAATGATGTAGCAGTGGGCTTGCCGCCTTTAAACATGGCCCTGGCCGGGGAAATCATCAAGCAAACCAGGATCTCAGGTCTGCTGGCAGGCCGCGGAAACAGACCAGCAATCGACATGCAGGCTGTCCGGCTGATCCTGGTGCAACTCTCGCACCTGGTGATTGATTTGCCGGAAATCCAGGAAGTCATTTTAAAAACCATTCTGGCGGATGCCGGCGGGGCTGTAGTTCTGGATGCCCGCATCAGTATCGCCTCAGCCGGATTTGCTGGAGAAAAGAGGCTCTCCATCAGGCCCTATCCCGGATACCTGGAAGAGCATGCAGAGCTTTCCCCGGGGCTTCGGCTCATCATCAGACCCATTCGCCCCGAAGATGAGCGCAGCCATCAGGATTTTGTTGAGAGTCTGACAGCAGAGGATCTCAGGCTGCGCTTTATGGGATTTGTGCATGAGTTTTCCCATGCCCAGCTCGCCCAGTTGACTCAGATAGACTATGACCGGGAAATGGCATTTATAGCCAGCGCCTTAGAGGGTGAAGCACACAGGGAGACATTGGGAGTGGTTCGCTGTTATTTTGATCCGGACAATATAAGTGGGGAATTCGCCATTGTGGTCCGCAGCGACTTGAAAGGCAGGGGCCTGGGAACACTGCTCATGGATAAGATGATCAGGTACTGCAGGCATAGGGGGCTTCAGGAACTTACCGCCTATGCCCTGCGCGAGAATACCGGTATGCATGCTCTGGCCGAAAAATTCGGATTCAGGATGGAAAAAGATCCGGAGGACCCTGAAACAATCCTGCTGAAGCTGGATTTGAATCAGCAGCAGGCCGTGAAGTCCGGTCCTGCCGGAATTGTACGCAACTAGAAAAAACAACCTGGTTGCAACCATTCAAGGGGGTGCAGGAATCACACCTCTGGCGTGACTGGGGACAGTCCCCGCGACACCTTTTCTGAACAAATACAAAATTACAAACGCGAAGTTTTGTGAACCTGCACAGTAATTCCTGTAACGAAACCAATAAGGCTGCCTTTGCAAAGTACGCGGCAAATGAGTGGATCAATCGAAATTTACAAACGTCGAATGCTCCCGCAGGGTCGCGAAAAAAGCCTAGGAGCTAATGTCAGTCACAACCCGGTTGCGGCCCTGGTTTTTGGCTTTATAAAGAAGATCGTCTGCGCAGGTTATCATTTCCTCAAGACTGTCTTTCAAGGCTGAACAAACCCCTGTGCTTACCGTCACCCGGATCTGATATTCACCTGCAGTAATTACAGACTGTTCTATGGCTTCCCTGATATTGTCAAAGGCTGTCTCAATGTGGTCCAGTCTCATATTGACCCCCACCACGCAGAATTCTTCACCCCCAAAACGCGCCACCAGATCGGACTTTCTCACAGTGGACTGCAAGGTGTCTGCGACATATCGAATCACTTCGTCGCCGGCATCATGACCGTATTGATCGTTGCATCTCTTGAAATGATCGATGTCCATCATGGCAACCACCAGCTGAAGATTGCCGCGCCGGGCATTTTCAAAAAGTTTGCCCGCAGAACTGAAAAAAGAGCGCCGGTTGAGAAGGCCGGTCAGAAAATCTTTTTCAGCCATGTCTCTTATGGTCATTATGTATTCGGATGTTTCCAGGTTGTGTCGGACACGACAGTATAATTCTTCAGCCAGAAAAGGCTTGTGCATATAATCGTTTGCTCCGGCTTTAAGAAAGTGTGCCGAAGTGGTGGCGCCCCCAGCACCGGACAAGCCGATAATCGGAAGGCGGGTTTTGGAAAAATTTCTGCGGGCCTCTTTGACCATCTCCATACCATCCATAACCGGCATATTGTAGTCAGCCAGAAGGAGTCTGATCCCTTCGTGCCTGTTGAGAACATCCAGCGCTTCCCGGCCGTTTCTGGCCTCCAGTACTTTAAAGTTCCAGACCTGGAGAAGATCCCGGATTATCTTTCTGCTGGTGGAAGAATCGTCCGCCACAAGGATCTTTATCCCTGAATTGAGGCGCAGACGCTTTAAAACATCCAGAACCTGCTGCACATTCTGTTGATTGTCTTTCAGGATATAATCCACAATATGCTTGGACCACATGCGATCCCGCAGGTCGTCGGATACTTCACCGGTGAAAACTATGGATGCAATACCCTTGCCCACTACAAGATCCACAATTTCGCCGTAGGGGGCATCGGGAAGATTGAGATCAAGCAGGGCCGCAAAAACATTCTGAGAATTATGCTCCAGATAATCCTGGGCTTCTTTATAGCATGAACAGACTACAGTTTCAGTCCCAAGCTCATTAATAACAGCATTCCTCAGGATGTGAGCAAAAATTCTGCTGTCCTCAACTATAATCACCTGTTCATCTGTGGAAAAACCTGGAGCTGATTTATTATTTTCCATATTTTACACTCTGTCTTAGGCGCTTAGGAAGTAAGTAATAATAACCTATACGTTGCCTTGGGAACATTCTTCGGACGCTCCGCGTCCAAAATGATCCAGCACTCACTTTTGAATACTATTATTTACCTGGTACTTCTCCATTGTCAAAAGTGAGTGCTGGATCGAAAAACGTTCCCACG
>PWSL01000233.1 GCA_003563255.1 Desulfonatronospira sp.
GACCTCCGGGGACTGGCTCTTTTGCCCCCGAATTTTTGAAGCATTTGCAGACTATCAACCGGCAAAAGTGCCTGTCCCCAGTTTAGGCAGGTTGAAAAGTTTTATAAGTTTCGCTGTAGTGTTAGCGCTTTTAAGGAAAGCAGGGGACAGGCACTCCGGGACCCACTTGAGCAACATTTTGTGCTTAAAATATCTCATTTTCTGGGACAAGCGGGTCCCGGAAGAGCCAGTCCCCCTGCCACATGCAAAGCGCTAAACAGATACCTATTTTGCAAGTAATCAGTTAACCACCAATATTAACTGTCCAGGTAGATGATTGTGAAAATAATCAGTACAGGGTAACCATTCAGGGTGTCCTCGATGGTGATTGCCGGAAATCACGCCTTAGGCGCTCCCTGTATGGTTACAGTGCCGGGTTGCCTGTCCTTTGCTTTCCTAGAAAGCTCTGAATAGACAGCTGAAAATAGGCCTCGTCCTTGACTAATGCCTTGTTCAAGAATAAACAGACTAACTGTGCGAATACATAAAACATGAATTAAAAACTAGCTGTCTCGCAGGGCGCGCAACCCCTTGCTCCTCGCTGCAGGTTTCCAGGGTTGTGAAATGCAGGTCCTCTCCTGGCTGGCAAACAAAACTCTTAAAAATCGAGTTCTAATAAGCCTCGCGGTGTGAACTCCAAAAACTAACGCGGAAATCCAGGTAGTAGTGACTTACTTTAGAAACCCTGTCACAAAAAACAAGAAAAATTTTGAGTAAACCGAAGATTTCCCGACACTCGTTCAGCGTGGTTATTGGATATGGACCATTGAACAGTTTTTTTTCAAACCACTGGCCCATGCAACTTCAAAAAGATCTTTTTGCAGTCGCATCTTCTAAAAGCGCTGAGAAATCCAGTCCCCTGCGGACAAAACCAAAATCTTGCAGTGTATCTGTTTAGCGCTTTTAAGGAATGCAGGGGACAGGCAACTCCGGGACCCACTTGAGCATCATTTTGTGTATAAAATATCTCATTTTTTGGGACAAGTGGGTCCCGGAAGAGCCAGTCCCCATGCCACATGCAAGGCGCTAAACAGATATATTGCAGTACTGTTAAGATATTTTTTAACCCAGCAACCCTCGAAAACAGGTGTCGACAATGAAAAAGATTCTGGCTGCAGTGATTTTTTTTGGTGCGGTGTTTGCCCTGATGTTCACCTATACCGCCCAAGTGGAGAGAGATTCAGCAGCTGTCATGGAAAATATTCCTAAAAAGGGTACGGTTACCATGCTTAATATCGGGGCTGAATTCTGTCCCCCCTGCAAGGCCATGGAACCGGTGTTGGAGGAAGTTAAAAAACAGTACCGGGACAAAATTCATATGCCATACCTGGACATGCAGCAACATAACAGGCAGGTTCAGATGCTGGGAGTACGCAGTACGCCGACCCAGATATTTTTTGACCACCAGGGACAGGAAAGATACAGGCACGAGGGAATGCTGGAAAAGGAAGAAATCCAGGATATACTGGATAGTCTTTTAGAGAAAAAAACCGCTCATCTTTCCGAAAACACCAAGGGGACATCCTGACATAGAGTTTTTGTAACCATTCAGGGTATGCCGCAATCGGCCTGGGGACAGTCCCCAGTCACGCCAAAGGTGTAAGTGCCAGTAATCACCACCGAGGATCCCATGAATGGTTACGAGTTTATTATTATATTATCCCATAGCAATTATCCTAAACAACGACACTTATTTGTGACTCAGGGGGACTTGTTCTTCCGGCACTGACTTGAAGCTGAAAATCAGGCTCCAAAGGCACAAAATCTCGTATCTGTTCAGCGCTTTTTTGGGAAGGCAGGGGAGAGTCAGTCCCCCTGCTACATGAAAAACGCTGAACTGATACCAGCTTATAAACCGCAAACCGGGAATTTGTTCGCAATAATGATTGTATATGATATAGACCTGATTACAGAACACATCCAGGGCAGTGCCCTGACCATAGGCAATTTTGACGGTGTGCACGTAGGTCACCAGCAGCTTATCCTGCAGGTAAAAAAAAGGGCCAGAAGAATGGGTTTGACCAGCATAGTGCTTACCTTTGATCCTCACCCATTAAGAGTTCTGGTGGGTAAAAATACTCCGCCTTTTATTACTTTGCCTCAGCAGAAACTTGAGCTTATGGAAGAACTTGGAATTGACCATGTTGTCTGCATGCCTTTCAACAAGGACATTGCAGCCATGGAACCCGAAGATTTTGTGCAGCATTTTCTGGTGCAAAAACTAAAGCTGCGAGAACTCATCGTGGGCTACGATTATGTTTTCGGCAAAAACCGCAGGGGTGATTTTAATCTGTTACAGCATTTGGGGCGGATTTATGGATTCAGCGTAGACCAGTTCATGCCGGTAATGGTTGACGGGGCCATTGTAAGTTCTACCCGTATCAGGGACATGGTGGAAAGCGGACGGGTGTGGGAGGTACGTCCACTGCTGGGACGCTTTTACAGCGTGGAGGGCAGAGTCACTACCGGCAGACAGCGTGGGGGTGCTCTGCTGGGGTTTCCTACTGCCAATATTCTTTTAGAGGACGAGCTTTTTCCCCAGACCGGGGTGTATGCAATCTGGGCCGAGGTCTCCGGCGAGGTCCACGCTGCAGTGGCCAACATTGGCTACAATCCGACTTTCGGCAACGATTACCTGTCTGTTGAAGTACATATTTTCGATTTTGACCAGGATTTATATAACCTGATCATAAAAGCCCATTTCGTTCAACGCCTGCGTTCCGAAAAAAAATTTGCCGGACTGGAAGAACTGAAAGCCCAGATAACCCTGGACTGCAAGCTTGCCCGGGACATCCTGCAGATGCCCGAGGCAAAGCTTTGTTGAGGGATTTTTGTGAGTTACTTCTCATATCCTGCCTGTTACGCCTCTGGCAATACACTGGGCCTGCCCGGCCTGCGTAAAACCGGGGTCCCATTCGGAGTGTTTTACCGGGGTTAACCAAATCCAAAGGGTTTCCTTATAGCAGGGTTCAATTGAAGCCACAAAAAACAAGAACCTCGCTAACCACGCTCAGAAACGAGGTCTAAAAGCGTGGCAGGGTGCAAGGCAGGCACGGTTTGCGGAAGACGAAAGTCCAGCACCTGGATTTATCAACTCATGAAGTCTGTCGGCTGAGTCTATAATTGAGATAATCAGCAACTTCCAAAGTTTCCCTGAAGTGTTAACCAAAAAGGAGGATCACTGACCAACATGCCACAAACACAGAAAATTTCCACACCGGCAATGCAGGAAAAAATTTGCTGCCTGGCCGGACTGCTTCACGAAAAAAAGGCAGCTGATATTTATGCCCTGGATGTAACCGTTTACTGCAGCTCTTTTGAAGGTCTTATTCTGGCCACTGCCCAAAACGAGAGACACGCCAGATCCCTGGCCGATCACCTGCTGGCACTGGCCCATGAAAGAAACTGGGATTTCCTGGGCATGGAGGGATACCAGCATTCAGGCTGGATTCTTCTGGACTTCAACGATATCCTGGTCCACATTTTTCAAGAAGAGCATAGAAGCTTTTACAACCTCGAAGGTTTCTGGAGCAGCGGTATATCCGTGGCCTTAAACCTACCGGAGAGTGAACATGCATGACAATCGCCCCCTACTTGTCCTTTTGATGCTTGACGGCTGGGGAATAGCTCCTCCCGGCCCTGGAAATGCACTTTCCCTGGCTTTCACCCCGACCCTGGACCACATACTGGATACTTATCCCTGCAGCTCCCTTTTGTGCTCCGGTCCCAGGGTGGGTCTTCCCCAGGGGCAGATGGGCAACTCAGAAGTCGGGCATTTGAATATTGGGGCAGGCAGAGTAGTCTATCAGGACATCATGCGCATAAGCCTTGCCCTGGAAGAAGGCAAACTCGAACAAAATCCTGTGCTGGAAAACCTTTTGGACAGCCTGCCCCAGGACAGCACCCTGCACCTGATGGGCCTGGTATCTGACGGAGGCGTGCACAGCCTTCAGGAACATCTGCACGGCCTTCTCACAATCCTTGGCAGGAAAAACATTTCCAGTGTACTAGTGCACTGTTTTCTGGACGGCCGCGATACATCACCTACTTCCGGTGCCGGCTATGTGGACCGGCTCCGGGATTTCATGAAGATCTGCGGTACAGGCCGCATTGCCACTGTAATGGGCAGATATTATGCCATGGACCGGGACAAGAGGTGGGAACGTACCCGTGAGGCTTACGACTGCCTGACCCTTGGACGGGCAGAGACTGTCAGGGACCCGGTGCAGGCAATTCAGGATTCATATTCCCGGGGTGTTACTGATGAATTCGTAAAACCCATGGTGGTTACTGGCGAAAACAACCTTCCCGCAGGAACACTTGAGGATAACGATGCGGTGCTCTTGTTCAACTTCAGGGCCGACAGAGCCAGGCAACTGACACAGGCCCTTTACAGCAAAAATTTTCAAAAGTTCAATCGAAGTAAAGTACCAGAACTGACTGTTGTAACTATGACCGAATACGACAAAAACTTCGGCCTTCCTGTACTGTTTCCTCCGGAAACCCTGCACAATATTCTTGGAGAAATCGTATCCTGCAATTCCTTAACTCAGCTTCGCATCGCCGAAACCGAAAAATACGCTCATGTAACATATTTTTTCAACGGGGGACGGGAAGAACCATTTCCAGGAGAGGAACGAGTGCTTATACCATCACCCAGGGAAGTGCCTACCTACGATCATAAACCTGAAATGAGCGCTTTTGAGGTTACAGAAAAATTAAGCAGTCTCATTCGGCAGGAAAAATACAACCTGTATGTCTGCAACCTTGCCAACCTGGACATGGTCGGGCATACCGGCAATATTTTGGCTGCTGTTAAAGCCTGCGAAGCCGTGGACAAATGCACATTATCAGTTCTTGAGGCTGTACAGGAAAAAGGAGGCATACTCCTGCTTACCTCGGATCACGGCAATTCCGAAGACATGCTGGATGAATTCGGCAGCCCCAAGACCGCCCACAGTACCAACCCGGTTCCTTTCTGCATGATAAACAACTCCGGGCATAAACTGCGCTCCGAAGGTATACTGGCGGATATCGCCCCAACCATCCTGGATCTGTGGTCTATTGAGCTCCCTGCTGAAATGGACGGCAACAGCCTGCTTTACAAGGAGAAACATACATGAGCGAACAAAGTTTTATACCACCAGTAAGGCCAGTGGGCATGGAACTGGTCATGTTTTATCCCTGTCCTTACTGTGGACGCAATGTCCCCCTTCTTGCCCCCACTGAACCATCAATGGGAAGCTGTGATTTCTGCAGGAAACAGTTCCCTCTGGTCCCCATAGACAACACCACAGTGCAGTACATCAAACTTATCCTGCATAACGGACAGGCAGCCATTGACCCAGAATATGTCTGAAAAGCCCAGGGGACAGGCACACCGGGACCCACTTAAGCATCATTTTGTGCTTCCTGGACAGGCAAAAGTTTTTTTGTAATCTTTTGTTTTTATTGGCTTTTTTGGCAGATCGAAATATCTTTTGGTTCAGACCAGGTATCTATTCAAATTTATTGACTTTATTTCTTACAACCAAGAACGAAGAACCAGGAACTTTGAACTCTCAAGGTGCTTACAATATCTCATTTTCTGGGACAAGTGGGTACCGGAAGAGCCAGTCCATGGTGGTAAGCAGGTAAGTATCGCTGTAGTGTTAACAATGAACTGATAACTCTTAACTCGCAGGCTACTGATGCTGATACAAAAAAAGGGGATTCCAGTGAGTGGAATCCCCTTTTTTGTGGAGA
>PWSL01000300.1 GCA_003563255.1 Desulfonatronospira sp.
CCTCCGGGGACTGGCTCTTTTGCCGCCTGATTTTTTGTTCAATTGTAAGTTATCAAACGGCAAAAGTGCCTGTCCCCAATTGAGACAGGTTATAAATTTTAGAAGTTTCGCTGTAGTGTTAAGGTAGATTTTCATAACTATCAAAAATCATGCCTGATGGTTGTCATGATTTTTAAATTATTAATATCAAATGGTTATGTTGAGGACTGCATCTAGCGAGGGTACAGTTTGAAGGTGTGTCTGTCCTGAAAATCGGACAGGTAAAAAATATGCTTTGAATTACTAGGAAAAAGTATAACAAAAGCAATATGTTACACAATTCAGGACAGCAGGGGAGTTGCTGTCCTGAAAACCGGACAGATTCGAAAAAGATACAAAGAGGGAATAAGACCTCCGGCTGAATTCTTTACCAGAGATCAGTCATGTAAAGTATCTGTTTAGCGCTTTGCATGTGGCATGGGGACTGGCTCTCCCCGCACTTATTTTTAAGTAATAATCTTCACATCAGCTACTAATAAGTGCGGGGGTGCCTGTCCCCTGCTTTCTTTAAAAGCGCTAAACAGATACCATGTAAATTATTCCGGTCAAATATTAACATTTTTCATCTGTCAGGTTAACCGGAATATACTCAACATTTGGTCCCAACCCGGCCACATACTCGCTCATCTCTTTATTCCTCACATTTCCATAACTGGTTGTAAACCGTTTGTAGCCGGATATATACAACCTTTTCCTGGGTCGAGTCAGAGCCACATAAAAGACTCGCTTCTCTTCTTCCAGGTCCTTGAGGGTCTTGGCAAAAAATATTGGCATCATTCCCTCCACCGCTCCGGCAATGAACACAGCCTCAAACTCCAGCCCCTTGCTCTGGTGCACTGGAACCACAACCACATCGGCCCTGTCTTTGGAAATATGATCTACGTTTTTTGCCAGGCCAGCGTACTCCACAAGGCTGTGCAAAGCAACATGGGGATGCATATGGTCTGGATCCTGCTCCTGGAAAAAGCTGATAAGCTCCTTGATGTTGGCCGTGCGCTCAGGCTCCGTCCGGAAATGATCCCATATTTTCAGCTCACTCAGCAGATTTCGGAGCACCTCGTGTGGCCGATTTGTGTGGGATAACAGCCTCAGGCTCTGAAACACGCGGGCTGTGGGCTCAAAATAGGAAGAGTAGCCGGCAATGATCTCCCGCCGCTTTTCTGCATGGGCTCGAATATTCGGCAGCAGGTGCCCCAGGAGCTCTATGGTGGTCAACACGTCATCCATGGCCCGATGGGTGGACTTGTGTCCCAATGCAAGCTGTTTTTCTAAATCTCCCAGTCGATAGGAGTCAGCCTGGAGAAACCTCTGGGCCAGGTCATAGGTGTCCTGATGCCGGATATGGCTTAAATCAATTCCATATCCGTTCCCCTGGGATACGAGCATGCTCAGATCAAAAAACACGTTGTGTCCAACTATAATATCCTGCCCGCAGTCCTCTGCAAACCGAGTCAGAACCAGCCCTGGATCTTCCCCTTGTTCTGCCAGCAGGGCCTCGGAAATGCCATGAATCAAACAGGAACTCCCAATCGGCTTGTCCGTGGTCAGAAGAGCCTGGCTTTGCTTTTTCACCCTTCCCTTCTGTACACGGCAATAGGCCAGCTCGATGATATCGTCCTTACCAGGAGTGAGTCCTGTGGTCTCTGTATCCAGGACAGTAATCCAGCCCTGTTCAAAGGCCTCCAGCAAGGGACCAAAAGGATCTGTATATGCAAAAGTATCCGGAGCAAACAGATCAGTCAGGCGAAGCCCCAGTCCGGCATCCTGGCTCACAATCCTGCTCACGGTCTTGTTCCCTACATTTGGAATGAAGCTGACGGCTGTCCTGTGCGCGGCTGAGATATTGTACGGATTGCAGATCAGATTCAAGCAGGCCAGAACATCCTTTATTTCCTTACGCCGGAAGAACTGAAACTGCTCCACCCGATGGTGAGGGATTTCCAGCTTAGAAAAGACCTCGCTCACTGACTGGCATTTCTTGTTTGTCCTGCAGAGCACGGCGATATCCCCGTACTTATGCCCGTCATTGCGGCAAAGTCTTTGTATGCTTTGGCCGATCCACCTGGCTTCATCTCCTTCGTCTACTGCGTGATAGACGCAAATGGGGCTCCCTGGAGGACAGGTCCCGGCTGGCTTGACCTTTGTATATCGCCTGGTAAATGAACCTCCAAAGCTTTCAGCAGCGTTCAGCAGGGTCTGGGTGGCCCGGTAATTGAACTGGAGCTTATACTCCTGCGGAGAAAAGTCATGGAAAAAGGCCTGCATGACCCGCTCAGGCTCTGTCCCACGCCATCCATAGATAGACTGGTCCATGTCCCCGAAAACGGCAATATTTCCTGCCCTGGCCAGTGTTCTGATCACATCATACTCTGCCAGATGGGTATCCTGCACCTCATCTACTTGCAAAAATCGAAACCTGGAACTCCATTTGTCGCCCAGAGCATCAACGCGGCACAAGGCGGCCCGGGTGAAGTAGATAAGATCAGAGAAGTCCAGGGCATGCCGGTCTCGGAGTTTAGAGGCGTATTGCTGATAGATCCGTTGCTGAGTGGGCTGGAGATTCTCTCCTCGATATCCCTGCAGGGAAAGCTCAACATGGGAAGTCTGGGACTTGGCATGGTCGAAGGCATTCAGCAGCTGCGCAGGCTTGTCTTGAATGTCAGACGGATGCTGCTTGAGGATAGAATCAATGATCTCCTTGCTGTCCTCCTCATCGCAAATGAAGAAGTCCGAGGGAATGCCGATCTGCTTTGACTCCTTGCGCAGCAATGAGGCGCAAAAGCCGTGAAAGGTGCTGATCCACAAATCTCTGGCCTGCCCAGGTGCAGTTTCCGCTACTCGCTTTCGAAGCTGCCTGGCAGCCAGATTGGTAAAAGTCAGACAGAGCATGTCCCGGGGCTGAAAGCCTTGACCCAGGGCATTGATGATCCGGTGGGAGAGTAAAGTGGTTTTTCCCGTCCCCACCGGAGCCAGGACCATCAGAGCGCCGTGCACATGCCTTGCAACTTTTTCCTGGTCAGGGTCAAATGGCATATTACCCCCATATCTGCACAAGTAAAAAAAGACAAACTCTAGTTTGTGTGAACCTGCACTGGTCACGCCAAAGGCCTGATCAGCAGGGGACAGACCCCGGGGCCTGGTGCTGGGAACCACCACTGAGGACACCCCGAATGCTTACCACTTTACGCTTTGCCCGAAGTGTAAAGATGAACAAACTTCATTCACCCCGCGAAGACGGAATTTTCGAGGGTGTCATCTAATCGCTGGCAGAAGAACCTTTACACTTTGCTAGATTGCTGCTGAAAATCCATGAGCCGATATGCCAGGACCCCTTATCCATGATGTCGTTCCAGGCGAATTTTTTGCCGGGATTAAAAAAAGCTTCCTTGATAAACTGAAAACCGACCTCGATATGTCCTGAAGATTGCGGCATCCCCTGAATGGGTACGATATTGCGTACAACAGCTGTAAGGAATATTTCAGCAGGCTTGTCATAATAGCTCAGTGTAATCTTGAAAATATATCCCTGCAGCAGGCTGAATTCGTGCCCGATTTCCTGAAGATATGCATTGCTTAACGACAGCCGTATGCCGCCTGAAGAAATATTCAGGATTTTTATATTCTCATGCATGAAATACTTGAGTAACGGCTTGTTCTGCATGGTAATGTCCGGTGCTTCATTGCCCTTTGGCCAGACGGACAGGGTATGGATGTTGGTAGGGCCTGGAATATATCTGTCCAGTCGTCTGTCAGATGAATAATAATTCACGGGATAGTTCAGCTTTAAAACGGTTTTCCGGCCTTCTGCCGGCCAGGCCTGAACAAGCGCAGTCTCAAAGATATAATACCTGACACTTTTAGAAACATTAAGCTGACCGAGCCTGCATTTGACTGAAAAAGGTATCCGCACGGGATCAAATATCAGGCTCTCATTGTTGCAAAACAGCAGAAATCCGTCTTCTTCCATTTTATAAGGCACGCACTCCAGGTTTACATACGGGTCATCGCCTCTGAAGGAATATACTGACACAGGAAGCTGGTTTTCAAACAGCTTTTCAAGCATTATCAGCAAATTACGATCATTTATTTCATCTTTTGTGATTATTTTGAATATTTGAGCATGATTATTGAGTACTGACTGGACAGGACAGCTTTCATGCTTGATTTTTTCTTCCAAAAAAACTTTTTCAAAAAAATAAAGGCAATTTTTTGAATTACTTCCTGGTCTTTCAGATGCGACAGCCTGAAATGCGAAGAAATGAAATCGATTTTTATGCCTGATTGGAAACCTTCCAGAATTTTATAACAGTAGTCTTTGTGTGCAAAACTGCTCGAGTCCTGGCGGTATTCTTCCGGGAGCATTATTTTTTGATAAAACTTTTCATAGTCATCCAGCTTGAACATTATGATATTATAAGCGAATATCACGACCACCCTGCCGAACAAGTCATTCTCTTGTCTGCGCTGAGAAAAAAAATCCATGAACATGTCCGGCATTTTTGAAGACTTATATTTTTTTTGCAGCATGTTATGGAACTTATGCTTCAGATCTTCAGTGCCCAGGTCCAGAAAACAAACAGTGCCCAGCATTTTGTCCCTTTCAACAAACGTTTGCAGCTTTGGCGCATTACCCAGTCCCAGCTCTGCATAGTCCATTTTTTGAATAAAACTCTGCTTTATAATCCAGTTGTAGAAAGCATTTTCCTTTAAGTCGGCTTTTTTGGCCGACAGGTACCTGGCAAGACTGTTCGTATGGATGTTTCTGTTTTCAATGAATAATAGTATGCTGTCCAAAAGTTTATGGTATGCCCTGTTACTGCAGATATAATCTGTTATCAGGCTTTCAAGACTGTCTTCATGGATATCCTTGTGTTCAGTCTTTTCTATAATGGACTTTACTTTTTGAAGAATAAAGTCCGGACATAAACAGTCAACCTCCTGCGGATAGTTTTGTATCAGATAGCTTATGCCATCGATTTTTTCCTCTTTATTGGATTCGGTAAAGTGACTGATTATAAAGTGTATCAGGTCCCGACTAAATTTTCTTTCTGCCGGCAGCTTATCAAAATATATGCTCTGGCAGGCATTCATAAAGCCCGCTTTGTGAAGGTAAATATGAGACAGGATGCTGAGCGGACTATTAACCTTTCCAAGGGCGGGGGCGACATCGCTGGCTTCAAACAGCGCCAGCATAAATGTGTGGATTTGTTTTTCCTTAAGGGCTTTGTTCATCTATCCCCCTGTGCGCGGGATGGCCGCCGGGCGGCTCATTCACCATGGAGTGTCTGCTGTATGCAAAAAAACCTGTTAGACTCAGACGGGTTTCACGGATTCAGGCTATCACTACAGCGAAACTTACTTATTGACCTCCGGGGACTGGCTCTTTTGCCGCCGGTATTTTTGAGCAGTTGACAGTTTTCCATCGGCAAAAGTGCCTGTCTCCAATTGAGATACTGTCACAAAAAACAATAAACTTGGACAGGATTGATTATCTTTTGGCCTGGCTTCCGCCTGTCACGCCTGTGGCGTGATTTAATTGCTCGCAGAGCAAACACGAAGGGAATTAAACTGGGAGGCAGGACAAAAATGCTTTTCTCTTCATCAATCTCTTAATCCTGCCTGCCCGGTTAAACAAATCCGAAGGATTTCCTGCAGAGCAGGGTTTAACTGGGCCTGCCCGGTTAAACAAATCCGAAGGATTTCCTGCAGAGCAGGGTTTAACTGGGCCTGCCCGGTTA
>PWSL01000517.1 GCA_003563255.1 Desulfonatronospira sp.
CTGTCTAAATTGGGGACAGGCACCCCCGCACTTATTTTTCTGAAGGATGATTGACAGGTTTTAAAAATAAGTGCGGGGAGAGCCAGTCCCCGGAGGTGAATAAATAAGTTTCGCTGTAGTGCTACAGCGAAACTTATAAAACTTTTCAACCTGTCAAAACTGGGGACAGGCACTTTTGCCGGTTGCTAATTTGCAAATGCTTCAAAAATTAGGCGGAGTGCCTGTCCCCTGCTTTCCTAAACAGATACTCAACAAATAAATTTCGCTGTAGTGTTACTCAACAGTCAAAATTTATCATATGGCACGGGGACTGGCTCTTCCGGGACCCACTTGTCCCAAAAAATGAGATATTTTAAGCACAAAATGATGCTCAAGTGGGTCCCGGAGTGCCTGTCCCCTGCTTTCCTAAACAGATACTCAACAAATAAATTTCGCTGTAGTGTTACTCAACAGTCAAAACTTATGACTTACCTTGAATCCGTAAAAACAGGACATAAGTCGAAAAAATAAACTTCACAGCTTCAGGACTTACTCTTAAAACCCTGCCTGTGTGAAAACTAATCCGAAAGGATTTTCTGCATAGGTTGTAGGGCTGGATAGTTCTTGCCGGATCAAAAATCTCTTTCCAGACCCCAGTCCGGGGCCTTGGCATTGCCCTGGCCGGTGGGTATCTCCCTGGGGGCATCCCCGTTGCGGGTGGTGAGATACAGCCTGTAATCCCCGCTGCGGTTGGAGGAAAAGGCAATAAAATATCCATCCGGGGCAAAGGCCGGATCCTCGTCATCGCCCGGGCCGAAGGAAATCTGCTTTTCCCGGCCCGTTTCCAGGTCTGCCACAAAGATGCGCTGCCCGTCACCGGTCTGCCTGGAAAATGCCACGAAGTCACCTTCAGGGCTGATGCTGGGGTTGGTGTTGTACCGGCCCTCGTAGGATACCCGCTGTACCTGTCCCTTTTCAAAGTCATACACAAAAACATGTGGATTGCCCAGTCTGCCTGAGGCAAATGCCATTATTGTGCCGCTGGAGTCAAAACTGGGTGACACATCAATGGCCCAGTGCTCCATGATGGTCTCATCCACCCCGTAATCCTGGTTCAACCAGTAAATATCAGGCCGCCCCATGGGATCCAGGCTCAAAGCCAGCCTGCCGCTCGGGGAGTACGCCGGGGAGATAACTGTGTTGCCTGGCATGTTGAACACCTGGGCATCATCTGTTTCCAGATCCCATACCCCCAGATGGTGACGATTGTCCCGCAGCAGAGTGAAGGCGATTTTTGTGCCGTCCGGCGACCATGCAGGACTGAGCGCAATACCCCTCATTTCAGTCAACTGCCGAAGTTCCTCCCCTTGCGGGGTCACTGACCAGATATCTTTGCTGTCATTCTGCTTGCGCTCAAAGGCCAGCCTGGAGCGAAAAAAATCCCCGTTGCCGATGAGGTTGTCCATCAGTTCAGCACAGAAACGTCTTAGCATCAGGGGAATCTGGTCCATGTTCTGCAGGTCATAAGCCCGGCCCAGAATCATCCTCTGATCAAAGACATCGAATGCTCTCAGTTCTACAGAACCAGGGCCATGAGCATGCGGCTCCAGACCGATGGTCAACAAGAGGTCCACCCGGGAAAGGTTGAACTTTCTGAAATCTATGTCCCGGCCACGCACCCCCTGCACCTCTGGTCCGCCAAGGATATGGCCGGGCTCAACCTGCATCAGAAAAGGCAGCAGATCAAGGTTGGCCTGCAGTCTTTCATGGATGGTCCTGCCAAGCTCCGGGTCATGTAGAACCCCGGGTTCCAGGGCCTTGGGAGGGGCGATGAAGAGGTTTACCCTTTCTTCACCGGGACCGAATATATCTATGTGCAGGGAATCCTGGGCCCCCGCCCTCACAGGCATCAGACTGACAACCAGGACTAATGCCGATAATAACAGGTAATAACGCATATAGAAAATTTAATCCCATATCCTTTAGTGTCTATTCAGCTCTTTGCTTGTGACATGTCTGCCTGCGAGTAACAGTTTAGCCCATTTTAAGGAAAGCAGGGGACAGGCACCCCTGGTTACCATTACAGCATATCCTGGAGATTGAAATCTATCACCAGAGTTCTGATATCACCGGGCGGCTCGGGCAGTCTGGCAGTATCCTCAATGGCCCTCAGGGCAGAACTGTCGAACTCTTCCCGACTGGAACCCTCAACCACCCTATAATCAAGGATTTGCCCCCTGGAGTCAAGCACTACCTGCACCCTGACTCTGAGGTCTTCTTCCCGCCCGATTCTGGGGAACCTCCAGTTTCTCTTGATATGCTCCGCAGCTATTGCCTGGTATACTTCCAGAACCCCGCTCTGCTCCCGGGCAGGACGATCCCTTCTTCTCTGTTCCGCCTCTTGCTGCAATTCTGCCAGGGCCTGTTGTCTTATTTCCTCAGGGGTCGGCCCGGGGTCAGGTTCAGCCTCGGGTTCAGCCTCAGGCTCGGGTTCAGGATCCGGCTCAGGTTCAGGATCCGGTTCGGGGTCAGGATCCGGCTCCGGCTC
The DNA here is from genome assembly GCA_003563255.1 of Desulfonatronospira sp. Classification (GTDB taxonomy): domain Bacteria; phylum Desulfobacterota; class Desulfovibrionia; order Desulfovibrionales; family Desulfonatronovibrionaceae; genus Desulfonatronospira. The sequence continues at coordinate 2,528 of PWSL01000517.1, forward strand.
GGGCTCAGGTTCAGGATCCGGCTCAGGTTCGGGATCCGGTTCAGGTTCGGGATCCGGTTCGGGAACAGGATCGGGTTCAGGGTCTGGGTCCGGCTCTTGCGCAGGCTCAGCCGCAGGCTCAGATTCAGGAGCCTGCCTGGCGAAATGCGATAGTTCCACCTCGTATATATGCCTGGTCAGTTCATCTGGAAAATCCTGTGGTCGCTTGCTGAAGGTGATCAGAGTTACCAGGACAAGAACCACATGCATCAGCAAAGAAACCAGAAAAGATACTATCTGCATGCAATCAGTCCATGTCCAGTTCGGCCAGCACCCCCAGACGTTCCACCCCGGCTTCCCTGATTGCAGACATGATCCGGATCACCCGGCCGTAATGCACATCCTGATCAGCCCTCAGGTAAACCGGCCTGTCCCTGTCGTCTATCATTCTCTGCAGGTGCCCGGCCAGTTCATTCAGCTCAACCTCGTATTCATCCAGGTAAATGACTCCCTCTTTGTCAACATGTACCACAAGGGTATCTTCATCATGCGGCAATGTCTCCACCATGGTAGTACGGGGCAGTTCCACTTCCAGCCCCTGGCTGAGCATGGGAGCAGTGATCATGAATATGATCAGAAGCACCAGCATCACATCCACTATTGGAGTAACATTGGTCTGGGTGATATAGCCTTTGCCCAGGGGATCAAAGTCCATGACTTACTTCTCTCTCTTTTCCATCCAGGGCAGCTCTCTCTGGGCCCTGTTCAGAAATGCCCCTGCAAAGTAGATGAGATCAGCCTGGATATTGTTGAGGCGTTCCCACAAAATATTATAGAATATGGTTGCCGGGATGGCCACTACCAGCCCGAAGGCCGTGGTAATGAGGGCCTCGGATATTCCCGGGGCTACCGTGGCCAGGGAAGCACTCCGTTGCACACCTATGGCATGAAAGGCGTTCATGATGCCCCATACAGTGCCCAAAAGCCCGATAAGCAGGGAAGAATTGGCGCAGATAGCCAGAAAAGGCAGAGAAGAAGCCAGCTTTTTCAGTTGTGAGCTTACCCCCTGCCTCAACACCCTGCGGACGTTATCCTCGGAGATGCGAAACTTGACGCTGGAGGAAAGCGGGCTCTGCTCAAGTTTCTGTATTTCCTTAAGGGCTGAAAACCCGATGCGGTACAGGGGGGAATCAACATGCTGGCGCACCTTTTTCATGGCCTCGGCCAGGTCCGATGCCCTGTCGAAAATCTGAAGTTGACTTTCAACCGCATCCTTGAAACGCCTGTAAGATACGAATTTGAAAATTATAATGGTCCAGCTGGATACGGACATGACCAGCAGGACCAGCATGATAAGCTGTATAAGCAGTGAAGCCTGGGCCAGCATGCTCCAGAGTCCCTGCTCCGGCAAAAATATATCCATTTACAACCTCTAACGCGGACTGTGCCCGCAAATAATACAGCCCGACTTCAGAGCTTCGTATCTGTTTAGCGATTTGCATGTCGCATAGGGTGGAGCGCTTCTAATATTCCGGGCAGGGCTGTTTCAGCCGGTTCATCCAGCCGGATATCCGAAATGCCCTCGAAAGCAGTCCGCCCCAGGTTGATTTCAATGATAATGCCTCCCCGGTCCTTGACCCAGCGCGGCAGCGTCCCGGCAGGAGCCACGTCACCTGAAGTGCCGGCGACCAGGATCAGGTCCGCTTGCATCACCAGGCGCTGAGTCTGTTGCAGTGCCTTTTCCGGAATCTGTTCCCCGAAAAAAACCACCCCGGGCCTGACCACCCCATAACATCGGCTGCACAGCCAGGGAATATCATCAGGGGTCATGGCCAGCGCCTGTTGCTGATTATACTCTTTTTTACACTTGTGACAATAAAAAGTATCAGCACCTCCGTGAAATTCAATTACATTGCGGGAACCGGCCCTCTGGTGCAGATTGTCGATGTTCTGGGTTATTACAGCTTTCAGAAAACCCATACCTTCCATCCGCGCCAGACTTTCATGCGCTGGATTGGGATCTGCACTGGAAATCATCCGGATGGCTTCCAGTAAAAACTTCCAGACTTCAAGGGGGTTGTTATTCAGGGCCCAGTCAGAGGCCACCTCCTGGGGATCGTATCTGGACCACAGCCCCCCCGGACTTCTAAAATCTGGAATCCCGCTGGCTACAGATACGCCCGCCCCTGTAAAAGCCAGGGCGTTTCGAGACCGGCTGATGGCTCTGGCAGCCTCCTGGTAAAGATTATCGGTAACCATTCAGGGATCCTCGGTGATGATCGCCGGCACCCGGCTTGGGGACTGTCCCAATTTTGGGATAAGAGCACTTCTATATCCTGCATTGCGGGCAGAGCCCGCTTTGGGTTTAAGTGCCTTCATCTTTGCAAGTCACTTGCAATGCCGGTTTTTCTGAGACGGGTCATGATATCCATGGAATTATGCTCCGCAAGATCGTATTCCTGCAGGTCCATGCCGGCACCCAAAGCGATTTTTCGGCGCATGTCTCTGCTTATCAGGTCTTCCGGGGCGTGGGCGTCGTTGTTTATGACCAGCTTTGCCCCATAAGTCCTGGCCAGACTGAGGACATGGCCGTTTGTGAGGCTATGCCCTTTCCTGGTGGTGATTTCCAGATAAACACCTTTTTCCGCTGCCAGCCGGGCATCTTCAGGGGTGATGAGACCAGGGTGCGCCAGAACGTCGGCCCCTGCCTGGATAGCAGCATGGTTGGTCCCGGAAGCCACCGGCTCTACGATGGTTTCCCCGTGTACCAGTACGATATCGGCCCCCAGTTCCCGGGCCCTTTGCACCATTGTCTCTACCAGAGGCGGCGGCACATGCGTAAGCTCCACCCCGCGCAGAAGCTCAATGTCGTAGTAAAGGGGGTATAACTTTACAACCCGGGCCTGACTCCCCAGGATGAGCTGAAGATTGGAATCATCCACGTGGTCAGTAAAAGCCAGCCCCCTGTAGCCGGCCACCCTGGCCCGTCTTGCAAGCTCCGCCGGGATAAGCCCCCCATCACTGTAAACAGTGTGTGTATGAAGATCAATCATATTAATTCCATACAGAAAACAAGTTCGGAACTGTCCCCGGTCTGTTTCTCAGTATCTGTTTAGCGTTTTTAAGGAAAGCAGGGGACAGGCACTCCGGGACCCACTTGAGCATCATTTTGTGTTTAAAATATCTCATTTTTTGGGACAAGTGGGTCCCGGAAGAGCCAGTCCCCATGCCACATGCAAAGCGCTAAACAGATAC
>PWSL01000098.1 GCA_003563255.1 Desulfonatronospira sp.
AAGGCAACCAGTTTTGCTAATGAGAGATTTCAGTAACCAAAAAAATATTGTCGCGGGGACTGTCCCAAGTGTGGGATACGAGCACTTCTTTATCTTGGGTTGCGGGCATAGCCCGCGTTAGTCACTAAAGATAAGGACTGAAAAGCCAGCAAATGGAATCCCTGGTCCTTACAGGCAGGGATCTGCTGTCCACCTCCTGCAGGGTGGTCTCGTGGGATTGCCTGATCTTTGATCTGACATGCCTGGTCAGCTTGTTTACCAGCCTTTTTTCATAGATTTCCACAACCATTTCAAAATTCAGCCGCAGACTGCGGGGATCAATGTTGGCTGAACCAATAAGCGCGTAGGAATCGTCCGCCAGAAAAAGCTTGGTGTGCGCAAAGGGTGGGGGCTGATAAAACACCTTTACCCCGCTCTGCAGAATCTCCCACAACATATTCCTCGTGGCCCAGTGCACGTAGGGCAGATTATTTTTTGCCGGCAGAACCACACTCACCTCCAGACCCTTGAGGGCTGCTGTCTGCAGCGCCACTATCAACTCCGGAGAGGGCAAAAAATAGGGCGTCATGATAAGTACCCTTTTCCTGGCCTGGGACACAACGCCCGTAAGCAGAATGCGCAGCTTGTCCAGGTCCTGGTTGGGCCCCACTGTGATGGTTCTGCACACAGCTTCCCCCTGGTGCATGCTGGCCACTTTCTGCCTGGGCCTTTTACTGTAATCACCAGTGCAGAACCCCCAGTCCTCCATGAAGACCTCTTCCATCTGGTTCACCACAGCCCCGGAAAACATGAATTGTACATCCTGTTTGCGTTTGCGGTTTCTGGGTTTGTTGACCAGATGCCTGTCACCCAGGTTCATGCCCCCTGTAAAGCCGAACTTGCTGTCAACAAGGAGCATTTTCCTGTGATATCGCAGGTTGATGAACGGGGAGGGAGGGTAAACCCTGGGTGGCAGAAAGCGGACAAAAGGAATCCCGGCCCCCTTGAGCATCCTCCCAATCCTGGGCCAGGAGTAGTACTCACCTATCCCGTCTACCAGCACCCGCACATCCACACCTCTTTGCATGGCGTTTGATAGAGCCTGCACAAACAACTTGCCCGTGTTGTTGCTTTCGAATATAAAGGTAACCAGATATATACTTTTCTGAGATTTGTTGATGCACGAAAGCATTTCAGGGTACGCCTGTTCACCGTTGTACAGGGGAGTAACACTGTTTCCCTTCAGGAGGGGCCTTTTGGAAATGGCCTCCGAAAGCTGTGCCAGCTGGTGAAAATCCGGGGATATTTCGAAATCTCGCACCTTTTTTCCCGAAGGTGCGATCTTTTTTGTTGAAGTTTCAAAATCGGAATCCCAGTGCGGCCAGTACCACTTCAGTTTTTTAGCCCTGGTCTTGACTCGATTGATGCCAAGGAGAAAATAAAGGACCGGTCCCAGGGTGGGTACCAGCAGGCAGGTCACTATCCAGGCCCAGGCCCCTTTTGGGTCTCTTTTGTAAAGCAGGGCATGTCCGGCAGCCAGAAAGTTGAAAAAAAGAATTATGCCGATTATAAACCATTCAAATATTTGCATTTTTATATCTTTTCAAACTAGTTGCCTGAATCTGGAAAATGTGATTAGTTCAGATTCGCCGTTTACAGGTCCTGAGAGTGTAACCATACAGAGGATCCTCGGTGGTGATTACCGGCACAAAGCCTGGGGCTGTCCCCTGCTGTGTATATAGAAAAAAGACTGCTGCCCACAGATCACACAGATGCACACAGATAAAAGAGGGTTTTTATGTGCGTACCAGGAATGAAGAACCTGGTATGCACATGGTCTCCACCGCATCCGCGTTAGATTCCGGGGTAGCCATTCAGAGGTCCTCGGTGTTGACTAATGGCACCAGGCCTGGGGACTGTCCCCCGCTAAGTATTGAACCGCAAAGGCGCTAAGTACGCAAAGTTAAAGACGCGAAGCAGGTGTATTGTCCAAAATCAGGACACGGTTTTGGACAAGGCTGCCTTTTCATTTGCCGCAATCCCGGCAAATGAAAAAACCTTCCTGCCTTCCTTTGCTGCCTTTGCCTGCCCCGTTAAACAGAGGTTAGTCTCCGTTGCAAACGGGTTTAACTGGGGCGTCTTGAGCTCGCCCGGCCTGCCCCGTAAAACCGGGGTCCCCCCTGGGGTGTTTTACTGGGGTTGAATAGACTTTCGGTCTACGGCAAAGCCGTATTCAACTGGGTGAGTCTTTTTACCCAGTTGAATACACGAAGTGTAGGCACAGCCATTCAACAAGGGCGAACGGGCGGTTAAGGTTTCTTTATTTCTTGGGTTGCGGGTAAAGCCCGCGTTAGCGCTTTTAAGTAAAGCGCTAAACAGATATCCCCACTGAAACATCCGGTGGATGTTTAAAAGGTTTGCGGCAGTGTTATATTCTGATAATTAATCAGGATCAAGCCTCGCAGGGGCATATAAAAGCGGTTCTTAACTCAACGGTTTAGGCTTTCCGCAGAAACCATGTCATCTTGATAGGCGCTTAGCACAGATTTCAAAAAAACATGTTGAAAACTTTTTCTGACACCCTGCCCCTCTGGATTAGATTACGCGCACGGCGTAAACTCCCCTCCTTAGCCAAGGAGGGTCTGGGGGTGGTTGTATAGGGCTGGGGTGCCTGTCCCCTGCTTTCCTAAAAAAAGGCTAAACTGTTACGAAGAGCCAGTCCTTAAGCTACATCCAAAACGCTGAACAGATACCGAGTGTCCAGTTTGAAAAAGGCTTGATAAGCATGCAGCAAAATTATTTTAACAAACTTTACATAGCCATGGTAGGTTTACCTGCCCGGGGTAAATCCACTGTAGCCGCCAAACTCCGTGAAGGGCTGAGAAAAGAACATATCAAAGTCCGCATATTCAATAACGGAGATCTCCGGCGCAGGCTTTTATGCGAGAGTTCATCCAGGCCTGATTTCTACAACCCTGATAACAGGGTCAATGCCGAACAAAGAGAACAGATCGCCATCACCAATATCAAAAACGCTTCAAAATACCTCCAGAGCGATGGGCAGGTGGCTGTGCTTGATGCTACCAATGTCAGCCTGAAGCGGCGAAGGACAATTCAGAGACTGCTGACAGACCATCCAGTCCTGTTTGTTGAATGCATCAACAACGACCAGGAAATCCTCAAGGCAAGCATTACCAAAAAGACTGAGCAGCCGGAGTTTGCAAAACTTGATTTCCATGAGGCCTTTGAAAGTTTTAATAAAAGAATTCAGTACTATGAGTTTATCACCCAACCCCTTGGGGAAGAGCGTAACTATTACGTCCTGGACTCGCTGAACAACCAGATCCTGGAAGAAAAAATATCCGAAAATATTTTCTGCAATGTCCAGATCAGAGATCTTCTGGTATCTGACTGGGTAAAGAATCTTTTTCTGGTCAGGCATGGAGAAAGCTATTTCAACCTGGAAAACCGCATAGGGGGGGACTCAGAACTCACCCCCACCGGTTGGGAGCAGGCCGGTGCTCTGGCTGAACATTTCAAACAGACAAATATTCCTAACATCTACTCCAGTACTAAGAAGCGCACCATCCAGACCGCAATTCCCATCAGTGGAATGCAGAAGAACACTGAGGTCATGCAGTTGAAAGAATTCAGCGAAATTCACGCCGGAATCTGTGAGTTCATGAGCTATGATGAAATCCGGCGTGAAAAACCGGAAGTTTTTTACAGCCGCACTAAAGACAAATACAACTATATTTACCCTGAAGGCGAAGGCTATGTGACCCTCAAGCATAGAGTGGACCGTGGACTGAAAAAAGCCATTTATTTGAGCGGAAATGCTACATATATAATGATAATCGGGCATCAGGCGGTCAACCGCATGATCCTGGCCCACTTTTTATATCGCCGGAAGGAAGATGTGCCTTACATTTATACACCTCAGGACAGATATTTTCATATAGTTTCCACTCAGTCCAAAAAACTTTTTGAACTCAAGAGGTATTGACCATAAGCCTGCTGCGTGCATGCAGGCAAACTGTTTTACAAAAACTCAAATTTTGTATATATCTGGCCCGGCGGGGGGTGAGAGTTGAGAAGTCCCTGTGGCGACTCCAGGATTGTAATAAAATTTACTCTAATGCCGTAACCAATCAATCTTTAGGAAAACGGAGGATACAAGGATGAAGAAAAAAATGTATTATTTGACTGGGCTTCTTTTGATACTGTTGAGCCCGGCCCTCTTCGGGTGTGCCGATGATGTAGATGAAGTCGAAGAACCGGTACAGACTTTCAACCTGTCCCTGGCCACTTTCTGGCCGGCCACGGATTTTATGGTGTCTGAAGGGCACAACAAATGGATTGAAGAAGTTGAAAAAAGGACTGAAGGGCGGGTGAAAATCAACCTTCACCCAGGAGAAGCCCTGCTTGGGGCCAGGGAGATATACAGCGGCGTGGCGGACGGTGTAGCTGATATAGGCACGACCTGCCCCTCCTACACCCCCGGCATATTCCCCCTGACCGAAGCTTTTGAACTGCCGGGCTATGAAAACGTCAACGCTGTATCCGCCTCTCTGACCGCCAATGAAGGCTACAAGCGATTCAAACAGGATCTGGGCGTGGATGAATTTGAAGATGTCAAGGTCCTCTTTTTCTGGGCCACAGGACCTGGAGACATAATGAGCCAGAAACCCGCCAGGACTTTGGAAGAGCTTTCAGGCATGGAAATCCGGGCAGTGGGGGGAACAGTTCCGCCTCTGGAAAAGCTGGGTGCAGTGACTCACTCCATGCCCATGTCCGAATCCTATCTGGCCCTGGACCAGGGTCTGGTTGAAGGCATCCTGGCACCCACCGACACCCTGAAAGGTTTCAATCTGGCTGAGGTAGTCAGCAACGTTACCCACACCCCGTTTCTCTACAATATTGTCTTCATGAAAATCATGAACAGAAACAAATGGGATTCTTTGCCTCCGGACATACAGGAAATTATCCAGGAGATGAACGACGAGTTTGCTTATGAATATGGCCGGCTTAGGGCCGAGCATACAAAGCTTGGCCTGGAATACGGCAAGGAACAGCATGGAATAAATTATTACGAGCTTGATGCTCAGGAAGAAGAAAAATGGCTGCAGCGCATTGAACCAGTGGTCACTGACTGGATCCAGAGGCGGGAAGATCGCGGCCTGCCCGGCAAAGAAGCGGTGGAACTTGTCAGAGAACTGGACGCAAAATTCTCCCAGGAATACCCCGATTATTAACATTTTTCCCTGGTCTTTTCTCACAATATTACTGGTAGAGAAAGCCCTGCAACCGTTGGATTACCCGGCCAATATTACCCTTCAGGGAGGCTGAATTGTGCGTGCTGGAATCAGGCCTTAGGCGCTTAGCATTAATTTCGGAACAACATGTTGGTCGTTAAGAAAACATTGTGCTTGCATGTTTGTGGGGACAGGCACCCCGGCACTTATTTTTTATTGAACAAGAAACAAATTAGAAAAATAAGTGCCGGGAGAGCCAGTCCCCGTGCTCATGGCGTCCTGCAAGGGTTAACCGATATGATGCCCCGAAGGGGCCACTTTTTCCGTGCAAGGTCGCGGAAAAAGCCTGGTGACTTACTCCTGAAACCCTGACATAAAATACAAGATACTTGGACAGGATTAACAGGATTACAGACCTTTTTGCCCGCCTTCCGGGCGGGATAAAAATGCTTTTCTCTTAATCCATCTCATAATCTATGCCTGCCACGCGTCTTTGGCGTGGTTAATCCTGTCAAAAAAGCT
>PWSL01000491.1 GCA_003563255.1 Desulfonatronospira sp.
CAAACCAACATGTTGGTCGTTATAATTGGTTCGTGGTTCCTGGTTCTTCGTTCCTGGTTACCTCTCGTTCCCAGGCTCCAGCCTGGGAACGTCTAGTTCTTGCGGCTCAAGCCGCTTTTTCAAAATGTGGCTGGAGCCACAAAAAAGCGATGCCCCCAGGCTGGAGCCTGGGAACAAGAAAGAAAAGAAAAGAAAAAAATCCCTGCTTGCATGTTTGTGGGGACAGGCACCCCGGCACTTGTTTTTTATCGAACAATAAACAGATTAGAAAAATAAGTACCGGGAGAGCCTGTCCCCGTGCCACATGCAGCGCGCTAAACAGATACAATGACATTGACAATATTTGAGCCGATTTGAAAAAATCAAGCGGTATGCTTCCGGGCAGGCAGCCTTTCGACATGCAAAGCACTGAACAGATACGTTTCAACATTCTCTTAAATCCGAAAAGTCCAGAATACAGACCTTTACAAAACATTTCGTCTTTGCTAATGTTTTTATCCGCCCTGTTGAACAGTCCTGCAAAAAATGACTACAAAACTTATTCCCGTAAAAGTCGTCAAAACCCTGCAGAATATCTGCACCAGGCTCGCTGATTATAGTACGGGTCAAGCCTGCTGCGGATGAACACCCCTCAGGCGGACATCTCATAAAAGGAGCAAGACTGGACCATGGAAATTCCTCGGTGTATGAGCACCCAGCATCCTGACAATGCATCGGCCCCTTTTTTTTCAGCCAACAATGTACTGGCAGGAGAAGATGAAATCCGGGAGGCATACTACGCCTTTTCACATCTGGGCTGCGATGAGCAGATGTGGGATGTGGAAGGCAAGGAAATAGACACCTACGTAGTCAAAAAACTGCTCTCATATTACCCTGAATATTTCCGCAAAAACATCCTGGGGCGGGACCTGCGCATCACCCTGCGCGTACCCAACCCCATGATTGAAAAGGCCGAGGCCAAGATCCTGCTGGAGACCCTGGAGAGTATTCCACGATCGTATGATGCCGCCCGTCTGTTCTACGGCCGGGATATCGTGCCGATTTTCGAAGTCATACTGCCCATGACCACTTCTGCAAGATGTATAGACCGTATTTACCGTTATTATGCAGACCACATCATCGGCCGGCAGAATGCCAGGTTCAACCACGAAGACATAACCATCGCGGAATGGATCGGGGAATTTTCTCCATCAAGGATACAGGTCATACCTCTTTTTGAGGATGTACCAAGCATGCTTAACGTCACGGCCATAATGGAAGAATATCTGGCTGACAAAGATACAAAAGACCAGAGGGTATTTCTCGCCCGTTCAGATACAGCCATGAATTACGGCCTGGCCTCGGCTGCCATGGCCAATAAGATCGCCCTTAAAAAATTCGACCAAGTGTCCAGGCGTACAGGTGTTCGCCTGCATCCCATTCTGGGCATGGGCTCCGCTCCTTTCCGTGGCGGGCTGCACCCTCACAGCACCGAACGGGTTGGGCGGGAGTACCCAAGCGTGGTCACCTTCACCATTCAGTCGGCTTTCAAGTTCGATTATCCCGTAAACGAGGTATATGCAGCTTGCCGGCATCTGAAATCGCGCAGCATAGGACCGGCCGATCCCATCGACGAAAAAAGGGCCCTGGATATAATTGAGCGCTACAGTCAGGCATACCGCAGCCGCATCAAGGAACTGGCCCCCCATATATCCCGCATGGCCAGGTATGTACCTGGAAGACGCGCCAGAAAACTGCACGTAGGCCAGTTCGGCTATGCCCGGGCAATAGGCGAAGTAAAACTGCCCAGGGCCATTGCCTTCACCTGCTCCATGTATTCCCTGGGACTGCCACCCGAGTTGCTGGCATTCGAAGCCCTGGACAAAAACGATCTCGCATTTGTGCTGGAAGCCTATCCTTCTTTCAGGGCAAAAATAGAATATGCCATGGCGTATACTGATTTTGACGGCCCTTTCATGGACAAACCACTGAGAAAAGCCTTATACTCCTCCGGGTTTTACCATGAGGTAAACAAGGAACATCTCTCCATCGTGCATGGACTTCGAAGTGCTTCGGATAGATTTGATTCAGCTCAGGCAAGCGACTTGATGCTCCGGGCTGCACTTTTGAGGAGTTTTCTGGGATAGCTCTCAACTTCACCCTGATCCATGATTTACATCCCGGGATTATTGCCTTATCTGGTAAGTCATGAGATATTTTCCTGTATTTCTGGATCTCACATCCAAAACCTGCCTGGTGGTGGGGGCCGGTCCAGTAGGCCGCAGAAAGATATCCACCCTGAAAAAGAGTTGTGCAGGCAGTATTACCGTCATTGATCCCGGGTCCGTAAAAGAACCTCTCCTGGAAGATGAATCCATACAGTTAGTCAACAGGGTGTTCAAGCCCGGTGACGTTGAAGGCTGCCATCTGGTATTTGCATGTACTGCTGACCACGGGACAAACCAGCAGGTAGTCCAGGCCTGCCGCGAAAGAAATGTCTGGTGCAACTCGGCCACGGATCCTGACCAGGGAGACATTGTTCTGCCGGCTGTCCTGGAGCGCGGAGACCTGTTGCTGGCGGTATCCACCTGCGGGGCCAGCCCGGCCCTGAGCGCCAGGGTCAAAAAAGAGCTGGCTTCCAGGTATGGCCCGGAATACGCCCTCTTGACCACTCTCATGTCCAGGGTTAGAAAACTGGTTTTACCATTGGGGCTTCCCCAGGCTGATAATCAAAAAATCTTCCATGCAATACTAGACTCTCATGCAGCCGAAATACTTAAATCAGGTGACCGAGAGGGACTGCAAAACCTGCTGCAGGACCTGCTTCCCGCCGGCACTCACAAACATATCCAGGAGATGACACATGCTCTCTTTTAGGATACTGGATCTGGTCATAGCTCTTTTATACCTGTCCGGGGCGGTCAGCTTTCTGCTGGGGATTATCTACTCCAGAAATAAAATCCAGAACATTTCAGCCTGCCTGACCATTGCAGGCTTTGGCCTGCACACAGTGGACCTGGCTCTGAAATACTCTTTGGGCCTGGGCGAGGTTCTGACCCAGTCCCAGTTTTATATCAGCCTTCTGGCCTGGACATTTCTACTTATCTTCATTCTTTTATGGTGGCGGCTCAAGCTGAAGTTCTTATCCCTAATAGCCGCACCCCTGGCCCTGGTGATATTCACCTGCTCACTGGCCATATCCCCGGCCACACTGCCCATCCCCGGCCTGTTGCAGGGTCTGTGGTTCGGCCTGCATATAGGTTCTCTTTTTGTAAGCATAGCACTTCTGGCCATGGCCTTCGGGGCCGGTCTGGCCTACCTGCACCTTGATAACAAAATCAAAACCAAATCCAGAATGGGAAACGTCACCCGGGATCTGCCCTCCCTGAACACTTTCGACAGGGTCAACCACTGGGCTGTCATGGTGGGTTTTCCCCTTTTCACACTGGGCACCCTTTCCGGATTTATCTGGGCCGCCTTTACCTGGAAAACCATATTCTCCTGGGATCCCAAGGAGGTTTTTACCATCGCCATCTGGTTCTTTTTTGCCTGGCTCTTTCACAAGAGGGCCACCGGCGGCTGGAAAGGCCGGAAGCCTGCCAAGCTGGCGATTTTAATTTTTATCCTGTCCCTGATATCATTCGTGGGAATCAACTTTTTTACTGAAACTCATCACAGCCTTAGACCTGATGGAACATAAAATACACCTTTTCGGCTTGAGCCACAAAACAGCCGAAGTTGAAATCCGGGAGAAATTCGCTCTCACCGGATTCAACCCGATTGATGCAGGGCTGGTCACAAAGCAGGGACCAGTGTGTGAAGCCCTGATCCTGTCCACCTGCAACCGCGTGGAAGTGCTCTGCGTGGGCATCCCCGAAGATGAACAGGTCCGCAACAGGGTCCTGGAAACCTGGGCCGGCTTCTGCGGCGCCCAGGCGGATCTCCTGGCCCGGCATATTTATCATTATACTGATCGCGATGCTGTGCGCCACCTGTTTTCAGTGGCTGCCAGTCTGGATTCCATGGTCCTTGGGGAGCCCCAGATCCTGGGGCAGCTCAAGGACGCCTACCGCAAAGCCGTGGATGAACACAGCACCGGGGTCATTATCAACCGCATGCTGCACAAGTCATTTTCCTCTGCCAAAAGGACCCGTTCCGAAACCGCGGTCTCATCCAGTGCCGTATCCATCAGCTACGCCGCGGTTGAGCTGGCCAAAAAGATCTTCGGCGAGCTGGACAACCACCGGGCCATGCTCATTGGAGCAGGGGAAATGGCTGAACTGGCAGCTTTACACCTCTTAAACCAGGGCCTTAAGGAAATTATGGTCGCCAACCGCACACTGGAAAGGGCCAGGGAACTGGCCGATAGATTTCAGGGAAAGGCCATGTGCCTGGAGGATATATTCAATTACCTGCCTCAGGCGGACATAATAATCAGTTCCACAGGCTCTTCCTCGGCCATAATCCGGGCCAGGGATCTCCGGGAAGTCCTCAGGAAAAGAAAACACAGCCCCATGTTTTTCATTGACATAGCCGTTCCCAGGGATATCGATCCAGACGTGAACCAGCTGGATAATATCTACCTTTACGACATTGACGACCTGCAGGAGGTGGTTGAGGAAAACCTGGCCGGGCGTAAGGAAGAGGCCCGCAAGGCCGAAGGGATCATAGAGCAGGAAGTGGCAAAATTCGAAAAGTGGCTCAATTCCCTGGACCTGAGCCCGACTATAGTGGATCTTTTAAACAAGGGCGAGACCATAGCCCGCAAGGAAGTCAAAAAATCCCTGCGCAACCTCCCGGCGGACCTGGATGACAAAACCCGACAGACTATGGAACACTTGGCGGAATCCCTGGTAGGCAAGCTCTACCACGACCCTATTGCCTTTCTGAAACGGCGCTCCAGGGAAGAGGGGTCATCAGAGAAATATATCGACCTGGCCCGCAAAGTCTTCAACCTGGACGAGGAACAAATACCCGACAATCCCCACGCTGATAAAAAAGGAAAATAATATGCGTTCTTACATGATTCAGGATATTAAGCCTGCTGATATACACAAGATCACCTCTCACCTCCAGGAAACCGGGTACAAGAATCCCCTGGACGGCCTCTTCTGGCTGCCCCTGCCCCGGTCCCTGTGGGCTTCAGACCAGGAAGAGCACTCGCATCAATGCGGACCATATTACCTGGCTCTGGAACTTGGACCGGACTGGCTCAGGCTGGAATTCCTGGTTCGAAGCGAGCAAAGGCTCAGGTGCGACTGCATCAAATACGCCGACTCCAGGCAACGCGAAGCTATGATGGAATTCCTGGATCAGCTAATAAGAAACCGGGACATTGCCGTATAAGATATTATCCGGTTGACCGGTTGGAGCCTGGAACATAAATTCCGATAAGTGATGGAAAATTTCCTTGACCGCTGTTTCCGGGCATACTAACTTCACTGCCAGGAAATAAATTACTGGCTTTTATTTATCACTACAGCGACACTTTGTGTTAATTATTGCCTCGACCACCGGGGACAGGCACCCCCGCACTTATTTTTTCAGTAACAGTTTAGCCATTTATATGTAGCATGGGGACTGGCTCTCCCAGCCCTTGTTTTTCTAAGCCTGTTTTCTTTCATCAATAGAATACAAGGGCTGGGGTGCCTGTCCCCTGCTTTCCTGAAAAGCGTTAAACAGATACCCGGTGACAGTCCTTATACAACACTTAGGGCGCTAAACAGAAATAATTATTGTGATACAGGACCTCACATGCAAAA
>PWSL01000156.1 GCA_003563255.1 Desulfonatronospira sp.
CCTCCGGGGACTGGCTCTTTTGCCGCCTGTTATTTTGTTCAATTGCAAGTTATCAAACGGCAAAAGTGCCTGTCCCCAATTGAGACAGGTTATAAATTTTTGAAGTTTCGCTGTAGTGTTATTGTATTTGTGCAGAAAAGGTATCGCGGGGACTGTCCCCGGGCGGTATCTGCCCCCTGAATGGTTACGTATGATCGGCTGATCCAAAAATAATTGACCATTTAATTATTATGGGAGATAATAGCAGGTTATGTTTACAGGCCTGATTCAGGGTACAGGCACCATTACCGCCATCCAGAGAAAAGGGGGGGAAACCAGGTTCACTGTCAGGCCCGGATTCACCCTTCACGATCCCCGTCTCGGCGAAAGCATTGCTGTCAACGGGGTATGTTTGACTGTTGAAAGCTTCGGCAGAGGCGGTTTCCATGTCTACGTCTCGGCCCAGACAATGTCCCTGACCAACCTGGGGGATTTAATAACCGGCTCGCAAGTCAACCTGGAACGGGCCCTGGCCCTGGGAGACAGGCTGGGCGGGCACCTGGTTGCCGGACATGTAGACTGCCTGGCTGGAGTTGAACACATCCAGCAGGCAGGGGAATCCAAGAAATTTACCCTGGTGTACCCTGAAGAATTCAACCCTCAGGTCATCAACAAGGGTTCAGTGGCTCTGGACGGCATCAGCCTGACCATCACTGAGTGTGGGGCGGGACATCTGCAGGTGAACATTATCCCGGCCACCTGGAAGGAAACAACTATAGCCCACTGGAAAAAGGGCTCCCTGGTCAACATGGAGACCGACCTCATCGGTAAATACGTCCAGAATATGCTGGGCCCCTGGATGGCTGAACGATTTTCACAGCAAAACCAAAAGGGGATAGACATGGACTTTTTGAGACAGCATGGTTTTTAACGATTTAATCAATCCTTCGAGATATAATAAACGCGAGGCTACACATGTCCATTTGCACTATTGAAGAAGCAATCGAAGATATCCGGCGGGGCAAAATGGTTATCCTGGTGGATGATGAGGACCGGGAAAACGAGGGCGACTTGACCATAGCGGCCCAGCACATCACCCCGGAGGCCATCAACTTCATGGCCAAGTACGGCCGCGGGCTCATATGTCTGGCTCTGGCCCCGGAATGGGTGGACCGACTGGGACTGCCCATGATGGCCCCTAAAAACACCTCCAGATTCGAAACCGCTTTCACCGTATCCATAGAAGCCGCCAAAGGTGTTACCACGGGCATCTCAGCCTTTGACCGCTCAACCACAATCCTGACCGCCATTCAGGATGATGTAAAGCCCCAGGACATTGCCACTCCGGGTCATATTTTTCCTCTGCGGGCCAAGAAGGGCGGTGTGCTGGTCCGGGCTGGTCAGACCGAGGGCGGTGTGGACCTGGCCCGTCTGGCGGGGTTGAAGTCTGCGGCCGTAATCTGCGAGATCATGCGCGACGACGGCAACATGGCCCGCATGCCGGATCTCGTTGAATTTGCAAAAAAACATGAAATTAAAATTTGTACCATAGAAGACCTTATCCGCTACCGGGCCAGGTTTGATTCCATGGTCAAACGGGTGGCCGAGGCGGACCTGCCTACGGATTTCGGCAACTTCAAAGCCATTGCCTACGCAAACGAGGTTGACGATCATACCCATGTGGCCCTGGTAAAGGGCAGATTTAAAAAACACGAACCTATTCTGGTGCGGGTGCACAGCCAGTGCCTTTCCGGTGACGTTTTCGGGTCCCTGCGCTGCGACTGCGGCAACCAGCTCAAGGCGGCCATGCGCATGGTGGATCAAGCCGGCAAGGGCGTCCTTCTATACATGAGTCAGGAAGGCCGGGGCATCGGCCTGGCCAACAAGATAAGGGCTTACTCGCTGCAGGACCAGGGGCTGGACACTGTGGAAGCCAACGAAAAACTGGGCTTTGCCCCGGACCTTCGCAGCTACGGTATCGGTGCCCAGATCCTGGTGGACCTGGGCATTACCAAGATGCGCCTCATGACCAACAACCCCAAAAAGATAGTCGGCCTGGAGGGATTCGACCTGGAGGTGGTGGAGAGGGTATCCATAGAAGTACCGGCCTGCCGGCAGAACCAGTGCTACCTGCTCACCAAAAAAGAAAAAATGGGGCATATCCTCAGCATTTCCGGCAAGCAGTAAATCAGGAGCATGGGAGATACAAACATATGCTGCACATCAAGACCATCGAAGGCAGGCTGGACGCCGGGGGGCTTAAGATAGCCCTGGTGGCCTGCAGGTTCAACGACTTCATTGTGGACAGGCTCATAGGCGGGGCAGTGGATTACCTGGTACGCCACGGAATTGACAAGGATAACCTGACTCTTTACCGGGTACCGGGGGCCTTTGAAATGCCGGTACTGGTCAAGCGTCTGACAGGCAAAAAAGATCTGGACGGCATTGTCTGTCTGGGAGCTATCATACGCGGGGCCACTCCACATTTCGACTTTGTGGCTGCAGAATCCTCCAAGGGCATTGCTCAGGCTTCCATTGACTCCGGCATGCCCGTGGGCTTCGGCCTTCTAACTACGGACAGCCTGGAGCAGGCCATTGAAAGGGCCGGCAGCAAAGCCGGCAACAAGGGTGTGGAGGCTGCCGCAGCAGTATTGGAACTTATCCGGGTCATGGAGCAGATCGACTAAAAATCCCTTATTCAGATGTCAAAAAAATCCACCGGGGCCTGGCGGAAAAGTTCCAGGCATGCACAAAGGGTGTTCGCCTTTCAGGTTCTTTACTCCCTGAACTTTGAGCATTCGGAGCAACAGCTCCAAACCACATTTGAACATTTTATCCAGGAGCAGCAACCCGGCACGGAAAAAGAAAACTCCTATGCCGGACAGCTGCTCAAAGGCATCCGGGACAACCTGGACAAGCTTGACTCTATCATAAGCAGGTATTCCCAGAACTGGAAAGTCAAGCGTATCGCCATGGTGGAGATGACCATAATGCGCCTGGCGGTTTACGAAATGCTGTACCGGGAGGATGTCCCGGTCAAGGTGGCCATCAACGAAGCCATCGAGTTGGCCAAGACCTTTGGCGACAACAATTCACGTAACTTTGTAAACGGCATTCTGGACGCCGTTGCCAGGGATATACTAAATGGTAAACTTGGGCCTGGCCTGGAATCCTGAGTCCTGCCCCCTGTATTTCTCCAGGCTGTTTTTTGTTTCTTCGGCGGACCAGGAAAAGCTGCCCGTTCTGAATTCCTGGCCCCAGGAAGAACACAGGATCTGGGAACTGATCTTTCCCATAAAAGAAAACCAGGACCAGGCTGACTGGGTCCTGGAACTGTCCAGGTGTCTCAAGGGGCTGTCGCAATCCAGGTGGTGCATAAGCACCCCTGACCTGGTGCAGGTCTTCAACCTCCCCCTGGACAAAGCCCTGGCCAGATGGGGGGAACTCTTCTGGCCCAACTACCGGTTGGACTCGGTTTTTATTTTTACAACCGGGGATGATCCAGCCCTGGTCAGGGATATTCTAAAGATGTGGCACAGCAGGCAAACCAATATCTGCATGCGCAGTCACTACGATTTTACGGTTCCTGACGGGCAGTCCCCATTGCAGGATTCTCCGAAAAAATCAAAATGGACATTCTGGAGCAGGCTTGGATTCAAAGTTTCTGTCTAGGTATCTGTTTAGCGCATTTTAGGAAAGCAGGGGACAGGCAAAGCGCTGAACAGATACCTGTCCAGTGTGTTTTATTGCGGCAACTGTAACCGGCCAATAAAGTTTCAAGGAAGGCTTTTTTTATGCAGGACAGCAGGTACCATCCGGAGCAGGTAGAGAAAAAATGGCAGCAGATATGGGAGGAGCGAAAAACTTTTGAGGTAACCCACCAGGATACTTCCAGGCCCAGGTACTACGTCCTGGAGATGTTTCCCTACCCCTCTGGCCGCATTCACATGGGCCACGTACGCAACTACTCCATAGGTGACGTGGTGGCCAGAATGAAAATGATGCAGGGATTCAACGTCCTGCACCCCATGGGCTGGGACGCCTTCGGACTGCCCGCGGAAAACGCCGCCATCAAAAACAACACTCATCCCGCCCAATGGACCTATCAAAATATCGGCTATATGCGCCAGGAACTCAAAAGGCTCGGCTACTCCTACGACTGGAGCCGGGAACTGGCCACCTGCCATCCAGGTTACTACCAGTGGGAGCAGCTCTTTTTTCTCAAATTTTATGAAAAGGGTCTGGTCTACCGCAAAAAGGCCCCGGTCAACTGGTGCCCCACCTGCGTCACTGTGCTGGCCAACGAACAGGTGGAAGACGGCCTTTGCTGGCGCTGCGACTCCTCGGTGGAAAACCGGGAACTCTCTCAATGGTTTTTACGCATAACCGACTATGCTGAAGAACTTCTGCAGGACCTGGACAAGCTTACAGGGGGGTGGCCGGATCGGGTCCTGAGCATGCAGAAGAACTGGATAGGCAAAAGTACCGGGATGGAGATAGACTTCCCGGTGCAGGGCCTGGATGCAAAGATAACCGTTTTCACCACCAGGCACGACACCCTGTTTGGTGCCACATTCATGAGCCTGGCTCCGGAACACGAAATGGTCCCCAGCCTCATCCGGGACAACCCCGGTCAGGACAGAATTCAGCAGTTCATTGCCAGGACAACCGCCCAGGAACACCGGGAACGTACAGACGATGATGCCGAAAAAGAAGGCATCTTTACCGGAAGTTTCTGCATAAACCCTGCAACCGGGGAAAAGATGCCCATTTACCTGGCCAATTTCGTCCTGGCGGAATATGGCACCGGTGCGGTCATGGCTGTCCCGGCCCATGACCAGCGGGATCTGGAGTTCGCCCGCAAGTACCACCTGCCGGTGCGTGTAGTGGTCAGGCCTTCAGACCAGTCCTCAGATTTTCATATCCTTGATCAGGCCTATTCAGAGCCCGGGGTGGCCATCAATTCCGGACAGTTCGATCACAAGCCCACCCACCAGGTGCAGGAGGAGATCGCCGATTACCTGGAGAGCCTGCAGGCGGGGCGAAGAGCGGTAAACTATCGCCTGCGGGACTGGAATATCTCCAGGCAGCGCTTCTGGGGGGCACCCATTCCGGTAATTTACTGCGAGAAATGCGGCATTGTTCCTGTCCCGGCCGACAATCTGCCGGTTCTTCTGCCTCAGGATGCTGAAATGCCCAGCGACGGCCGCTCCCCCCTGCCCCACATGGAAGCCTTTGTGCAGATTGACTGCCCTGAGTGCGGGGGAAAAGCCAGACGTGAAACCGACACCATGGACACCTTTGTGGAATCCTCCTGGTATTTTGCGCGCTTCACAACACCCCGCAAACCAGACAGTCCGTTTGAGCCGGATGCGGTCAAGTACTGGCTCCCGGTGGATCAATACATTGGCGGCATTGAACACGCAATCCTGCACCTTCTGTACGCCCGCTTCTTTGTCAAGGCTCTGCGCGATCTGGGGTACTGGGACCTGGACGAGCCCTTTTCAAACCTTTTGACGCAGGGCATGGTCCTCAGGGATGGAGCCAAGATGTCCAAGTCCAAAGGCAACGTGGTGGACCCCGACGAAATGATCCAGCGCTTCGGGGCGGACACTGTCCGCCTTTACTGCCTGTTTGCATCCCCCCCGGAAAAGGACCTGGAATGGAGCGATTCGGCCATTGAGGGTTCTTACAGATTTTTAAACCGCCTATGGAGGACTATACACCAGCTCTCCGGGGTGTTGTCCCCTGTCGGCCCCTGCATGCCCATGGATCCCGGGGAATTGAGTTCTGAAGAAAAAAAACTGCGCGCCGCGGAGCACGAGGCCATGCGCAGGGCCACCAGAGATATGCTGGACAGGTTTCAATTCAATACTGCCATTGCAGCCTGCATGGAACTCTTAAACACCATCGGGCAGCACCGGGAACATCTTGAAAAGAGTTCCAACGGTCCCCGGGTGCTCTCCTCCGCCCTCTCCACTCTGCTCACAGTGCTGGCTCCCATCACCCCGCATATCAGCGAGGAACTCTGGGCTCACATGGGGCACAGCCACAGCCTGTCCGAAAGCAGGTGGCCGGACTACGATCCCCGGGCCCTGGTGCGCGATGAGGTTACCGTGGTTGTCCAGGTAAACGGTAAACTGCGATCCAGCATAAGCGTTCCCGTGGACATGGATCAGGAGGAACTCAAATCCCTGTGCCTGGAAGAAGATAAGGTCAAAAAGCATATTGAGGGCAAAAAAGTGGTCAAGATAATCGTGGTGCCGGGCAAGCTGGTCAACATAGTGGTGCGCTGAATATGCGGGCAGCGGCATTGATTCTCATGCTGACCCTGAGTGTCGGGTGCGGCTACAACTTTACCGGCATGGCTCCGGTGGACATGCCCGGGGATGTAAGCCGCCTTTACCTGAGCCGGGTAGACAACCCCACCCTGGAGGTTTGGCTGGAGCCTTATGTGCGCACCAACTTCCGGGATGAATTCTCCAGGCGGGCTGACATATCCTGGGTGGACCGGGAAGAGGCCCAGGCTTATGTGGTGATAGACATATTAAACTACCGGGTTTCCGACGGCCTCACCGGTGCAGGCGACAGGACCATCCGCTCCCAGGTCCGGCTGGATCTGGATGTCAGGATGTACGATTCCCGCACCAGCGATCTGTTGTGGTCTTCGGGTGGTGTACATGGGAGCGGTTCATATTTCCCGGCCCATGATCAGGCTTCTGTTCCCGGGGAAAGCACCCCCGGGGAAAGACAGGCCGCCCGAGAAGCGGTGGAAGAAGCCCTGCGCCTGGCTGCGGATCGCCTGGGAACAGGGTTTTAAGGCGGATCAAGCCATGTCCAGACCAGGATTTTATTTCTGCCTATGTCCGGACTCAGGCCTGCTCAAGAGACAGATCCATAAACTTCTGCAGCCTCATGACCCTGACAGCTGGGAAATAACCACCCTCTGGAGTGACGATGCCGAACTGGATCAAAAACTCTGGAAGGCCCTGAATATACCCAACATGATGGGCCCTTGCAGGGCTGTGGTGATACGCAACTGCCACACCTTCCAAGAAGCCCGGTGGAAGGCCCTGGCTCCGGCCCTCAAGGGCTTTAAGTCCGGCATCTGGGCTTTTTTCTGCATGGAGGGGGAGTGGGACAAAAAAAAGCCCAGGGTGCCTGCTTGTCTGGAAAAACAAAAATTTTACAAAATTGCCCGGGCAAAAGGCTGGATATGGCAGTTTCCAGGCATCAACAGGCAGAACCTTCCCAGGTACCTCAAACAAAGGGCCCTTGAATCAGGGCTGGTCCTGGAGTCCGGGGTTCAGGAAAAACTCGTGCAGATACTGCCCCTGGACAGCCGGGGCGTGGACCAGGAGCTGGAAAAACTCTTATTGCTTGCAGGACAAAGCGGCATGGTGCTCATGGAGCACCTGGATGTGGTGGAGCCGAGATCACACCTGGACATATTTACCCAGTTGCAGAAGATTCAACAGGGGCAGAGCATAGCCCGGGTGTGGCACAAACTATTTCTGGACCAGCAGACCGGTCAGGACGGGCTTTTCCCGTTTATGGGCCTTCTTTTGCGCGAGGCCCGCATCTTGTGGCACCTGGCCACAGGCCAGGAGGACAAGATCTATTTGTACCCCGGGGTCAGAAATGAAAAAATCCGGCTGGCCGGAAGGCTTGGACCGGAAAAAATAGCCCTCATGTGGGACATGGTCCTTGAAGCCGAGGCCGGGGTCAAATCCGGGGCTGTTTTGCAGGATCAGGCCCTGGAAAATCTCACCGCCGGAATGTACCGGCTTTTCAGGCCGGACTGACAACCTGACCGGCTTTCAGGGACAAAAGCATATGGATTCCAATAAGCCCCACCATACCGGTCACCGCCAGAGGCTGAAAGAACGTCTCAACCATGACCCTTCCAGCCTGCAGGACTACGAAATTCTGGAACTGGTCCTGGGTTACGCCCTGCCCAGAAAAGACACCAAACCCCTGGCCAAGAACCTGCTCAAAAGGTATCCCACCTTCAAGGATATCCTGGCTGCAAAACCCGGGGACCTGCAGAGTGTTGACGGCATCGGTCCGGGTATTATTACATTTCTAAAGCTCTGGGGAGAATTCTGGGCCAGGACCGAGCAGTCCGGCATCAGTACCAAGAGTACTCTTGATTCTCCGGAAAAGGTTGTCCGTCTGGCCAGGTCCAGGCTGCAGTTCAAGCCCATTGAAGAGTTCTGGACCATTATGGTGGACAATAAAAACCGCCTGCTGGGCTTCGAAAAAATGAGTCGGGGAACCGTGGATCAGGCTCCTGTTTTTCCAAGAGAAATTTTGACTGCTGCCCTTGAAAAAAGGTCCAGCGGTATTATTCTATTACACAACCACCCAGGCGGGGATCCGCATCCTTCAGTACAGGACAGAGAACTGACCAGAAAAATCAAGGAGGTTTCAACTGCCCTGGGAATCAGGCTCCTGGATCACGTGATTATTTCCGAGGACAGCTTTTTCAGTTTTCAGGAACATGGCTATGTTTAACGCGCATATCATTATCACTTTATAACAGCTCAAGCCATTTCAGTATGCCATACAAACTGTTACATATCACTACAGTGACATTTTGTGATAGTATCTGTTTAGCGTTTTGCATGTGGCATGGGGACTGGCTCTTCCGGGACCCACTTGTCCCAAAAAATGAGATATTTTTAGCACAAAATAATGCTACAGCGAAACTTATGATTGGCCTCCGGGGACTGGCTCTTTTGCCGCCGAGATTTTTGAGCAGTTGAGGGTTTTGCATCGGCAAAAGTGCCTGTCCCCAATTGAGATACCATAGTGTATTTTATAAGTTTCGCTGTAGTGATAATGCTCAAGTGGGTCCCGGAGTGCCTGTCCCCTGCTTTCCTTAAAAGCGCTAAACAGATACTTGTGATAATTTTTGCCTCGGCCACCGGGGAGAGGCACCCGGCACTTATTTTCCTAAGGAAGACTTACGGATTATTATAATAAGTGCGGGGAACCTGTCCCCTTCGAGTTCAAATTAAGTGTCGCTGTAGTGATAGTCTTGCCGGAGATAGTTAAACCTCAGGCAAGCTTATGTACAACGCCAACAAACCCACAGGAGAAGCTTTATGAATTCCATGAATTGTATACTCAGCGGCAAGGTTCAAGGCGTTTTCTTCAGATCCTGGATCCAGGAACAGGCCCAGAGTCTGGAGGTGAAAGGATGGGTGAGAAACCTGCATGACGGACGGGTGGAAGTTCTGGCCCAGGGAGATGAAGATGCCCTGGCTGAATTCAAGAAAAGACTGATTCAGGGCTCTTCCATGAGTGAGGTCAAGGACATCAAGTGCGAAGACATGGAATACGACAAGACCTATTCCAAGTTTGAAATCAGGTAACCCGTTACCTGCTTCACGCCCCGAAGTAGTTGTATCGGCATGAAAACCTGCCCTGAGAGCACCTGTACTGTGCGTCTTATCTGTTTAGCGCTTTGCCTGTAGCCTGGGGACTGGCTCTCCCCGCACTGATTTTTAGCTGATGTGAAAATCATTACTAAATAATAAGTTCGTGGGTGCCTGTCCCCTGCTTTCCTTAAAAGCGCTGAACAGATACTGTGCGTCCAACAAGACCTTAATGACTATTGCCGGACACAACTTAAAATAGCATCAAGCCCTGCATCTGTCTGCGGGGCTTGATTTTGTATTTTTGCGTCCAAAAACCGGATTCATTCCGGCATATCCATTTTTCAGGAGAAAATCAGCCATGAGTGACGACAAAATATATCTTTCTGACCCTGGAGAAATAATCAATTCACCAGAAGACAACCCTCAATCCGACAGTTCGGGACAGGAGGGGGAGATAGAAATCCCCTCAAAGCTTCCTTTGCTTCCGGTACGTGATATAGTGGTTTTCAACTACATGATCCTGCCCCTGTTCGTTGGACGGGATAAAAGCATCCAGGCCATTGACTACGCCCTCAACAACAACCGTTACCTGTTCATATGCACCCAGAAGGACGAACAGGTGGAAGACCCCGGTCCGAATGATCTTTACCAGACCGGCACGGTGGTCATGATCATGCGCATGCTGAAAATGCCGGACGGCCGCCTCAAGGTCCTGGTGCAGGGAATCAACAAGGCCAGAATCCGCAATTACGTCCAGACGGATCCCATGGATATCGTGGAGATCGAAATCCTCATGGACAAGGAATTCACCGAGCCTACATCCGAGTCCGAGGCTCTTCTACGGGCTGCCCGGGAGCAGAGTGAAAAGCTGCTGGGCCTTCGCGGAGTGGACGCCTCCGAAATCATGGCCGTTTTAAACAGTGTTGACGACCCTGGCCGACTGGCGGACCTGGTAGCCTCCAACCTCAGGATGAAGCCGGTCGATGCCCAGCAGATCCTGGAGTGCGATGATCCTCTGCAGCGCCTCAAGATGGTCAATGAGCAGCTTGTCCGGGAGGTGGAGGTCGCCTCCATGCAGGCCAAGATCCAGAACATGGCCAAGGAAGGCATGGACAAGGCCCAGCGCGAATACTTCCTGCGGGAGCAGCTCAAGGCCATCCGCAAGGAACTTGGAGAGGTCACCGAAAGCGGGGACGACATGGATCAGCTCCGGGAGTCCCTGAAAAAGGCCAGACTGCCGGCCAAGGTGATGAAAGAGGCTGAAAAACAGCTCCAGCGCCTGGAGAACATGCACCCTGACTCCGCCGAATCCACCGTGGCCAGGACTTATCTGGAGTGGCTGGTGGAAATCCCCTGGAAAAAAAAGACCAAGGACCGCCTGGACATAAAGGAGGCTCAGAAGATCCTGAACGAAGACCACTATGACCTGGATAAAGTCAAGGAAAGGATCCTGGAATATCTGAGCGTGCGCAAACTCAATCCCAGGATGAAAGGCCCCATCCTCTGCTTTGTAGGTCCTCCCGGTGTAGGCAAAACCTCCCTTGGCCAGTCCATAGCCAGGTCACTGAATCGCAGGTTCGTGCGCATCTCTCTAGGAGGAATGCGGGACGAGGCTGAAATACGCGGCCACCGCAGGACCTATATCGGTTCAATGCCCGGGCGTATCATCCAGAGCATGAAGGATGCCGGGTCAGTAAACCCCGTCTTCATGCTGGACGAAATCGACAAAGTGGGCACCGATTTTCGCGGGGATCCATCCTCAGCCCTGCTGGAGGTGCTGGACCCGGAGCAGAATCACTCCTTTACCGACCATTATTTAAATGTGCCATATGACCTCTCCAAGGTCATGTTCATCTGTACCTCCAACATCCTGGACACCATACCATCGGCACTGCTGGACCGCATGGAGGTTATCCGCATCCCGGGCTATACCGAGCAGGAAAAAGTAAATATCGCCCGCCAATATCTCATCCCCAGACAGATCAGGGAAAGCGGACTCAAGGAGAAGGACATATCCTTAAGCGACGGGGTCTTAAAACAGATTATCCGCAACTACACCCGGGAAGCCGGGCTTCGCAACCTGGAGCGCGAAATCGGGGCGGTCTGCCGCAAGATCGCCAGGCAGGTTGCAGAAGGCCGGAAAGGTCCTTTCCGCATCACCAGGAAAAAACTGGACAAACTACTGGGAGTACCCAAGTACATCCAGGAAGACCGGGAAAAAGAACTGCCTGCAGGTGTGGCCATCGGGCTGGCCTGGACCGCTTACGGCGGGGAAATCCTGCACGTGGAGGTCAGCCTCATGCCGGGCAAGGGCAAGCTTATTCTCACCGGCCAGATGGGGGAAGTCATGAAGGAAAGCGCCCAGGCTGCCCTGAGCTATGCCCGCAGCAGGGCCAGGACCCTGGGTCTGGATGAAGACCTCCTGGACAAACGCGATATTCATATACATGTCCCGGCCGGCGCCACTCCCAAGGACGGTCCATCGGCCGGACTGACCATGGTTTCAGCACTGGTTTCGGCCCTCACTGACAAGGTCCTGCCGGGGGATATCGGTATGACCGGAGAAATCACCCTGCGCGGCAGGGTACTTCCGGTGGGAGGCATCAAGGAAAAGATCCTGGCTGCCGTGTCATCTGGGATCAAGACGGTTATTATTCCAGATTCCAACAAACGCGATTTCAATGAAATCCCGCCGGAACTCAGGAAAAATATCCAGGTCCGGACCGTGGAGAGTATTGATGAAATCTGGCCCATCCTGGAAATCGGCAAGGGTTGATCGCCTGATGATCCAGGAGCTCAAATCTTCAGATTGACTACACCGGAGGGAGACCCTCTTGCCCCCCTCCGGTTTCATTATTTCCAGGCAACTCTGCCCGGCCTTCAGTCAAAATCCGCCAGCAGTGCACCGATGTGTACCACTCCCAGCAGGTTTTCACGCTGGTAGCGGTTGCGGATCTTCCATTGGGCCTGCTGCAGTTGTTCATTGGTAATGCCGTTTCTGGTTGCGGTATAAGCCTCGATAAATGCCGCCAGGTTATCGCAGACCTTGAGGAGGTGTCCGTCCCTTGGGTCGAATTCATCCCGGTTATAATTTTGGTGCAGCTCCAGCGCCTCCAGGCTCAAAACCCTGCCCTCATGCACCACGGTATTGTCAAACTCTGAATACTCCTTCCCCCCGAGATAGTAGCGCAGTCTAAAGGTCAATTCCCTGTACTGCGGCTCATCCAGAAGGGTAAACACCCTCTGCTCCAGTTCTTTTTGCTCATATTCCCGGATAAGGTCTTTTATCCTCTGCACAGACTGCTTTACCGGGGAAATTATATCCCGGGTCAAAAGCTCCGGCAGATCGTGGATCAGGCCCGCAAAAAAGTTGTTCTGCCTGCGCTGGGAGCAGGCCCCCACAGACAGGCTGAAAAAATAGGCAAAGCTGGCCACGATAAACATATGCCCCAGCACTGAGGTCTCCGGGATGCGTGGGGTCTGGGACCACCTCTTTTGAAACCGCAGACGCCCGCACAGGTTTACCAGTCCTCCCAGGCCGTTGCGCGATCCTCCGGCAATTTCGCGCATGCCTTCAAGATCGAAGTGCTGTTTTAACAGTTCTTCAAAATTGGCCTCGATATCTTTGAGCTCGTCATCGCCCGGGTTGACCCCCTTGATAAGCCCGAACTCCCA
The DNA here is from genome assembly GCA_003563255.1 of Desulfonatronospira sp. GTDB lineage: Bacteria > Desulfobacterota > Desulfovibrionia > Desulfovibrionales > Desulfonatronovibrionaceae > Desulfonatronospira. Next base: position 13,041 of record PWSL01000156.1, read on the forward strand.
GCTGCTGGCAAAGATATGCGCTGCACTCAGGATCTTGCCTGCCAACCCGGTATCATCAGGTTTTTGCAGGTACGTACAAAGCCCATGCCAGAAAAGTGAACCCAGGGGCTGTACCCTGGGCTGCAGCTGTTCCAGGACCCATTCTGTCAGCTGCCGGTAGTGCTCCGGGTTGGATTTGATGCGATAAAATATGGGGGGCTTGATATCGGTTATGACCAGCCGGTACAGGTATTCGAAAATACCGCCCAGGACGACCTCTTCCCCAAGGCGAAGCCTCTGTTGGGCATCCAGGTCCCTGGAATTGAGAAGATAAAGGATGTAAGCCACAAACATCTTGTGCGCCTGCTTGTCCACCTCCACCAGCTCCACCGGACGCAGCTTGTCGTTCCAGCGCTTCATGAAAGAACCCGAAAAAATCAGTTGCAAAAGCCCCTTGCGTACGCTGGGATGATGTTCATGCATAATCGTCCACCTCCTCTCCTGCAATGCCTGATCCTGTCCACACCCGCCAGGCCCTGGTTACACGAAATTATTAAACCTGAATCCGTGAAAAACAGGTTCCGGAATTTGTCAAAAAGGCCGCAAAGACTCACTCCAAGGCAGACTAAATCAAAATCCCGGTCTTGCCTGATCAAATATACTGCATGGCATTCAAAAATTAATATAAATTAAATCAGATGGTTAAAGGATTTTGATTAAGTCTGCCTAAGTCGCTCAGACAGTTTGCGGCCATTTTGTCAAACCCCGGAACCTGGAAGGGGGACTGTCCCCGCTAAGTACTATCTATGAAGGTTCACACAACTTAGCGTTTTTCATATTTAATTTGTGCAGGAAAGGTGTCGCGGGGACTGTCCCCGGGCCGGTTCCGGCACCCCCTGAATGGTTACAACTACAGGTATCTGTTTAGCTTTGCATGTGGTGCGGGGACCGGCTCTTCATTCATTACCCACCGCCCTTTCTGAAAAACATGCGCAGTCTAATTAAAAGCCGGTTGCCGCCTGTAAACACTGCGTCCAGCTGGGCCGCCAGCATCCCTGCCAGCATCAGGGCGCAGCCTGTCCACCCCCTGGGACTTAAGACCTCCCCCAGGATAATGACCCCGGCAAGCACTGCAAAAACAGTTTCCAGGCTCAGAATGACCGCGGCATGGGTAGGGGGGGCTCTTTTCTGGGCCACCACCTGCAGGGTGAAGGCCACTCCCACCGAAAGTGCACCGCCGTAAAGGATGGGCACTGCAGCGCCTTTGATCATGCTCCAGGTGAGTTCTTCCAGCACCAGTCCCACCAGGAGACTCAGTAAAGCACACACCCAGAACTGCATGGCCGCCAGCCGCAGCACGTCCATTCTGGGAGCCAGCCAGCCGATGACAATCACATGCAGGGCGTACATAAAAGCACACCCAAGCACCAGGCTGTCCCCCAGGTTGATATGCAGGCCATCGGTGATGGTCAGCAGGTACAGCCCGGTCACCGCAAGAAGGGCCCCCACCCCGGACCCCGGTCCGGGCCTGAACCCCCACAAACACCCCAGAAGGGGGACTATGACCACATAAAGCCCTGTAATAAAACCGGCTTTGCCTGCGGTAGTATAAATTATGCCCACCTGCTGCAGTATGCTGGCGACAAACAGGATGCCCCCGGAAATAAGACCGGCCAGCAAAAGAGAAGGGCCTTTTCTGTGTGCAGTAACAGGGGGCGTGAGACCGCCGAAATAAAAAATCAGCGGAGTCAGCACCAGTGCCCCCAGGGCAAAGCGGATGCCCGTGTACATGAAAGGCCCCATGTGGTCCATGCCGACTTTCTGGGCCACAAAGGCCGTGCCCCATATCAGGGCTGTCAGAAGGAGCAGGAGATCGCCCCGGAGATGGCTTTTCCAGGACACGGGCTAGTGCTGACCTGCTTCCAGGTAGGCGTTTATCCGGTTTTCAATTTTCTTGAAAATCCAGAGTATTCCGTAGACCAGGACCAGATAGATGGCTGCGGCCGCCAGGAAAAGCTCATAAAAGGCAAAGCTCCGGGCGGATATTTCTCTGGCCACCCCGGTAATGTCCATGACCGTGATGATGGACACCAGGGAGGAAGCCTGCAACAGAAAAATGACTTCGTTGGTGTAGGCAGGCCAGGCGATGCGCAGGGCTTTCGGTATGATAATACGGCGGTAGAGTAAAAGACCGGACATGCCGCAGGCCCGGGCCGCTTCCACTTCACCCCGGGGCACCCCCTGAATCCCGCCCCGGAATATCTCGGCCGAGTAGGCTGCTGTATTCAGGGTAAGGGCCAGGACAGCACAGAACCAGGGGTTCTTGAAAAAAAACCACAGGCCCACAGAATCCAGAAAGCCATGGAACTGTCCGCTCCCGTAGTAGATGAGAAAAATCTGCACCAGAAGAGGAGTGCCGCGAAAATAAAAGGTAAAGGCATACACCGGCATCCATAGGCTGCGCAACCTGGACACCCGCATGACAGACAGTGGAATGGCCAGCAAAAAACCCAGCAGCACGCTTAGAAAAGTGATCTGCAGGGTGACCACCGCACCGTTGAAAAGTCTGGGCAGACTGTCAATAACAATGTCCATATCCGCCTCAGTCCATTATAATGCCGCGGCTGGCCCGTTTTTCAGCCCATTGCTGCACCAGGTTGGAGCCGATGGTTATAAGCAGATATATAAGCGAGGCCGCGAAAAAAAAGGTGAAAGGCTCCCGGGTGGCCCGGGCGGCTATGTCGGCATTGCGCATAAGTTCCGGCAGCTGGATAACCGAGACAAGGGCAGTGGCCTTAATCAGAACCATCCAGACATTTCCCAGCCCCGGCAGTGCATAGCGCATCATCTGGGGCAGAGTCACCCGCCTGAATGTCAGCGCCCTGCTCATGCCGCAGGCCCTGGCGGCCTCAATCTGCCCCTTGGGCACTGCCAGGTAGGCTCCCCGGAAAACCTCGGTGGAAAAAGCCCCGTAAATAAATCCTATGGTGGCTGTTCCAGCCACAAAGGGATCCAGGGAGATAAAGACGGGAGCCCCGAACATGGCTGAGATATCCTGAATCAGAGTCGGGGTACCGTAATACACCAGCAGGATGAGAATCAGCTCAGGGATTCCCCGGATGACCGTAGTATAGGTGTTGGCCAGAAAACGCAACAGGGCCGAGTTTGAAAACTTGCAGAGCACCCCCAGAAGTCCCAGCCCTATGGCCAGTATCATGGCGGAAATCCCGACATAAAGGGTCAGCTTGGCCCCCTGGATTAGAAGCCATCCGTAACCGTGCAGTTCAAAAAAGGGCATGGGAGTTTGATCCTGAGTATCAGATTAGGGCTTTGCATGTAGCATGGGGACTGGCTCTCCCCGCACTTATTTTTCCAAGAAAACCTGGACCATTTGTAACTATTCACCATCTGATAAAATTGATCAATCTAAGCGCACCGCTGATATCCAGGGTCCGGGGGCTTTGCAAACCGGGCGTAAACTGTCTAATCGACGCGGAGTCACGCCTGTGGCGTGATTAATCAAAACCGTAAAACACTGAACCTGATTCAAAGCATTCTATAGCACTACAGCGAAACTTATAAAATACAGTATGGTATCTCAATGGGGGACAGGCACTTTTGCCGGTTGCTAATTTGTAAATGCTTCAAAAATTCGGCGGCAAAAGAGCCAGTCCCCGGAGGTCAATAAATAAGTTTCGCTGTAGTGATAGAAATATTCTGATTATTAAACTCGTGTGTAGGTTTTGATTTACGCTTCCTTGGAGTGAGTTTTTACGTCCTGTTTGCAAAGTCCCCGGACCCTGGTGAATAGTTACGACCATTTTAAAAATAAGTGCGGGGGTGCCAGTCCCCTGCTTTCCCATAGGGAGCGGCCCTCCCCGCACTGATTATTGATGAAACAAATTCATCATGTGCAGGCATTACTCATCGCCGTAAACGTCAAAATCAAAGTATCTGTCATTAATTTCCTGGTAGGTTCCGTCGGCACGGATATCTGCAATGGCCTGATTGAAGGCCTGGCGCAGTTCATCCTCTCCCTTGCGCAATGCTATGCCGATGCCTTCCCCGAACCACTGTTCATCGGTATAGCTTGGACCGACAAACTCGTAATCCTGCCCTGCCTCTGAATCCAGAAAGCCTGTCTGCAGTACAACAGCATCTGCAAAAAGAAGGTCCACCCTTCCGGCCACCATGTCCAGGTTGGCTTCTTCCTGGGTGGCATAGGACCTGATATTCAAAACATTATCGAAGTTGTCGTTTATGAAATTTGCGCTCACAGTGGCCCTCTGGACCCCCACGGACAAACCTTCCAGTGACTCATCTGAAATTTCAATATCCCTGTCCTTGTGTTTCACAAACCTGGCCGGTGTCTGATAATACTTTTCAGTGAAATCCACCCTTCTTTTACGCTCTTCGGTAATGCTCATGGAAGCTATAATGGCATCGTAGTCTCTGGCCAGCAGGGCCGGGATTATGCCGTCCCAGCTCTGGGTAACGAATTCGCATTCAAAATTGGCAGCGTCACACAGGGCTTTGGCGATATCAATGTCAAACCCTTTGAGGTTGCCTTGCTGGTCTATGTAGTTAAACGGGGGGTAGGCACCCTCTGTACCGATACGCACCTTGTCCTGGGCCAGGGCACTGCCCGCCAGAAGCATCAACCCGAACACCGCCAGAACCAGAATGTTAAGAATCCTTTTCATGTTTCCTCCTGTTTGTGTTTTAATATTTTTAGGCGGACACTCAAGACATTACATCATAGTCCACGGCTGAACCTTAAGGACTTACTTGTCATATCCTGTCCAGAATACAAGGCCTTCGCTGAGAAGCATGGCAGGTAATCCTTGCATAAGACAGGGCCTCAGCACTTGGCAGTGGGGCGGAACCGCGCTTATTGTTCTAAACCCCGACTGGACAGAGATGACTCTTTCATCTGGGTTACGGGCAAGGCCCGCCTCAGAAAAACCTGGCAAGAAACTTACGGCACCGCTCCGAATGTGGATTAGTAAAGACCTGGCCCGGGGGGCCCTGTTCTTCTATCACCCCGGAGTCGAGGAATATAACCTGGCTGGAGACATCTCTGGCAAAAGCCATTTCATGGGTGGCCAGAACCATTGTTCGGCCTTCCCTGGCCAGATCCTGCAGCACCCGCAAAACCTCTCCCACCAGTTCCGGATCCAGGGCTGAAGTAGGCTCGTCGAACAAAAGGGCCTTGGGTTCCATGGCCAGTGCCCGGGCTATGGCCGCCCGCTGCTGCTGTCCCCCTGAAAGCTGGGCCGGGTAGTAATGGGAACGATCTGCAATGCCCACTTTTTCAAGGTAAGACATGCCCCTCTCCCGGGCCTCTTTTCTGGGAACCTTTAATACATGCACCGGGGCTTCCGTGACATTGTCCAAGACGCTCATGTGGGTCCAGAGGTTAAAGTGCTGAAACACCATGCCAAGCTTGGTGCGGATACGATCAACCTGTCTGTGGTCCTCTGGAATGTTCTGGCCACGCCTGTTTAACCGCATGCGGATCTTTTCTCCGCCGACAAATATATCTCCGGATGTAGGTATCTCAAGGAGGTTGATGCAGCGCAAAAGGGTACTCTTGCCGGATCCGCTGGAACCGATCATGGATATGACGTCCCCTTCATGGGCGGTCAGGGAGACGCCTTTCAGCACGTGCAGGGAGCCGAAACTCTTGTGCAGATTTCTTACGCCCAGGGCCTCCCTGGCACTATTTAGGTCTGGGTAGTTTGCCACTTCCATCCGGACTAGAATATATTGAGGAATCAACCCTGTAAAGAAACTTATTCATGCCTCAAAGGGTACCGGGCATTTCGAAGCCCCGGCTGTATGCCCACATCCCCTCCTAACCGCAGGCACGGGGCTTACGAGCCCTGAGCAGGCATTGAGCCGCTTGCTGCAAATAATCAGGCTTAAATGGCATGTCTTTGTTCAGCACTTTACGTGTGGTAGGTTTGCCTGCCGGGAGGCATACAGCCCTGAAGGAGGACCAGCTCTCCCAGCACCATATTTTAAATAAATACAGCTGCCTTGCCGTCATCAAAATAAGTGCAGGGGCGTCTGTACTCTGCTTTTATTCACAGCCCTGAACAGATACTATTTTTATGTAATGCCATATACCGGTGTCAAGCTAAACTTGCCACCTTCTTCAATAAATTATCAGCCATAATTTATAAGCACTACAGCGAAACTTATTTATTGACCTCCGGGGACTGGCTCTCCCCGCACTTATTTTTAGCTGATGTGAAGATCATTACTGAAAAATAAGTGCGGGGTGCCTGTCCCCAATTTTGACAGGTTGGGTATCTGTTTAGCGCTTTGCATGTAGCACGGGGACTGGCTCTTCCGGGACCCGCTTGTCCCAAAAAATGAGTCGATTTGAGCACAAAATGATGCTCAAGTGGGTCCCGGAGTGCCTGTCC
>PWSL01000001.1 GCA_003563255.1 Desulfonatronospira sp.
AATCGATTTATATTTCGAATTGAAAAAAAGAGACCCAGGACAAAAAAGTGAATATTCCGATTATAGCAGGGAACAACTTGATAAAAAAGGCATGGACATTAAAAACACACAAGACGGCTTTCGAATGTCAACTCAAGAGACAATCAACAATTATAAATCTAAAATATACAAACTTAATGATGAAATCAAAGATGCAATAGAAATCGGCAATAACGACAAAGCCCTCAAATTGAGAGCAGAAAAAGAAGCTATAGAAGATGGATTAAGTAAGGTCCTGGGACTTTCTGGTCGAATCAGAACTGTCGGTTCAGATGGCGAAAAAGCGAGGAAGAACGTTCAAAGAAGCATTAGAAGAGCCCTAGATTATATGGCTGAGAAAAAAGCTAATGAATTGAGTTCCTACCTAAATGCACATATTACAACTGGTGACGAGTGTTGCTTTAAAAAAGATCCAGAAACATCCTGGAAAATCATCAGGTAATTTTTTGCTCCACACAAAGGAGCATTGCTCCATAAAAAGTAGCGCCTGGATATTAAGAGGAAATATCCAGGCCCGAAGCTAACTGGACATAAATTTCGTCGCAAGGCGAATATCAACCCCGCAGGGGCTCTTTTCGGGCCGGCCTCTGCGGGGTTTTATTTTGGGAAAGGATGATGGCGCAGATTAGCCCGAAGCTGATGGAGCAAACCATCAAGGTATTTGAGAACCTATCCTGTGAAATGTGCTCTCAGGAAGACGCCCGACAAGCAGTGGAAAACATCTGCGGGTTTTTCCAGGTGTTGCAGGACTGGGACTCTATTGAAGAAAATGAAAAAACAGCGCTGTCCTCCCAAGCCAACAGGGGGGGAAAATGAATTTTCCCTCAGGCCCGTCCCACCCTTATCTTGCCCGTGCTCCTCCACCAATAGTCCAGGAAGAATATTGAGCTATAATAATAAAATACTAATAATTATTTTGGAGGAAAAATGAAAAATAAAAATAGTGAAAGTTCAAAGAATGCTGGGCCCGAGGTTACTAAGACTGAAAATAAAGTTAACCTGCTTGAAATTGCTGATTCGGAAACCGCTGAACCTTCTCTTGAGGTAATACGTCTTGGACATGATGAAGTCGCCCTGATCCCGTTTACAGCAGAAAGCGTTTCCGTCGATGTTCACTTCTGCCCGGAGCCAGAGATAAACAGCTATGTGCTCTGCAATGGTCCGGACTGTGTGTTGTGCAAAATAGGAAGGAAGCAGGATCAAAGGTTATTATTGCCAGTGTATCAGCCAACTGCAGGCTGCGTCGGCATTCTTCCAGTAAGCCGGTCTTTCAGGCCTTTCGCCCTTCTGCCTCAGATCCTTAACATTCTGAAAAATGGCAAAGCCATGGTGATGTTTGTGATCAGGGATGGGGCCAAATACTCAGTATCAACTGCTGAGCTGAAAGACGATGAGGATGCTGGTGAAACCGTAACAAAGAAGTTTGTTGAGGAGTATAATTCCGGCCTGCATAATCTTGCTTCAGTATATCCAACAATTGAAAACGCGCAGCTAGCCCGAATAGGGGAAATCCGCCGCATGCTTACACTGAAGGGTTTCAGTTGATGCAGGTAATAAGCGGTCTTGAAAGTCTGTCCGCCTTCCGGATTAAAAATGACGGAAGGCGGATACTTTCTCTTCTTGCTGAAGGAAAAGGGCGGTTGAAAATTGACTGGGCAGTAGGTGTCGGCAAAAGCAGCAACATCGACCAGGTGATTGAGGAGTCCGTCAATTCCGGTCAATACGACCTTGTAATCGCCCTTTTTCCAACCAGGCAGATCATAAATGAACGCAGCCTCGTGGCAAATCCTAAGGATACCATTAAAGTCGTTAATCTTAAGCCCCGTCCCAAAATACAATGTGGCGGGGATATAAACTGTCTTTGGGAGATTTTTGAGAAAAGAAACCTGGGAATGCTGGGCAGAAAAAAATTATGCGGCCATTGTCCTGAAAAGACTAACTGCAGTTGGACTAAACAATTTGGCAAGGCCCTCAGAGGGGTTCAGGTGATAATTGGAACCCAGGCCCACCTTGAACGCTCACCATATTTTCTCGGCCAGCTTGTTCAGTGGACAGAAGCCCGGAAGCCTTTAGTTATCCTTGATGAAGCAAATTTTATCATGAAGCCTTTTCAGCGCACTATTCTCCGGAAAGATCTAATAATTTTCCTGGATATAATTAAAAAAGTATCGGTCAAAAATATTTATGAGTTCAATCCATTTTGGGCATATCTTTGCGAACTCCTTATCAATGCTCAGACAACAGATTTGAGAAGTCCAGACTGGAAGATGCCCGTTTTCTCTCAGAAATGGGCTTTAGAGGTCCAGTCTTTAGGATATAATACTTACGGAAATGATTTCCATTTTTTAAGCTTTGATCTATCAGCCTTTGGGTTTTCACCCATTGAATCAAGGGAAAAGGCTCAGAATGGGGACATTAAATTTGCAGCGGTCCCGGATATTTCAATGGACTTCATAGTCTATAGTGGAACTGCCCACCACGAATTTTCCAGATACCGGCTTGGAAATGATTTTGCCAGCCCGTTTGAAAATTTCAGCTTTATCCACCCGGAGACAACATGGTTCAACATCGCTTCCAGATTAGGTGCAAAAAGATATTTTATCAAAAACTCATCTCAAATCTTGGATTTTTTTGCCCGCCTAATTGCCAGGCGGCTTCAAGAAGGAAAAAAGCCGCTTTTGATTGCCAAGAAGTGTTTTCTTCTTTTATGCGCCAGGGAACTTGAGGTCATGCTGAGGGAACTTGGGGTTGAGACTAGGATCATTTGTAATGAATTGCCTTCTGATACGAGCGAAAATGTCTACCATATCCCTCTTATAAATTATGGGATGATCGGCACCAACCTTTTTCAGGAATTTGAATGCGCTTATTGTCTAACCGGGTATTACGTACCTGAGGAGGCTGTTAACAGTATACTGCAGGACCTGCTGGGTTCGGATATGAATATCCCTCTGCATATAACCATTCAAGACAGACCCTGCAGGAGAACTGCCGGGGCATTGCACAAGGCAGACCAGGTATATGATATTCACCATCTTGCGCAACACGCCCTGAACCATCTGGAAATGGATACTGTCCTGCAAGCGGTCGGTCGTGTGCGCCCATATACCAAGCCCAGGGAGGTCATCACTTTTCAATGCGCCCAGCACCCTAAGCTTGAATACACAAAGGAATTCAACAATATCAGCGAGGCCAGGGATTATTTTTACATCCCTGATAGAAGGTCCGCCAATAAATTTAAAAGGCATGCTCAGATCAAAAAAGCAAAGGCTGAAGGGAAGACTCAGTCACAGGCGGCATCTTTTCTGGGTGTCAGCTTGAGAACTATAAAACGATACTGGAATTGAATCCAGGTGCCAGAATACCTTATTAATTATTTATAAGGACAAGTGGCACCCTATTTGGAGGCCCGATGAAATTACTGCCAAGCTGGACTGAACGGATAAGGGATGCTGAGTTTAAGCAAAGCGCCCACCTAATCAGTTACTGCATAAGAAAATCCACCTATTATTATTCCGCCAGGAAAAATTTTGTAGAAACATCCGAACAGGCCCAGGAAATGTTAGATTTTGCCTTGCAGCGACCCTTGTCCCATATAGGATTTGACGCAGAGTTCCGCTATGACCGCCCGGGCATAAGAATAGACAAAAACAATACTGTACATGATCCTCGGAGTATCAGACCTCTTCTGCTTTCCCTGGCAATGGTCGAGCCATGTGATGGTCAAAATGGACAGATTTACAGCTTTGTTATTGACTTTCGAAAACCTGAACTCCTTCCATTTCTTCGGCAATTATTTCGTATCCCAGTAACTTTCTGCGCACACTATGCCAAAGCAGAGTTATTATGCCTGTTAAAGTTGGGCCTTCCTGCACCGCATATATTGTGGGATACATTCATCTTTGAGAGAGCTGCAAGCCTGGGCCGCAATCATCGCAGCCATAAAGCATCAGCAAAAAATGATGAGATAGAGCAAATTTTAATTAAAAAAGCGGCGTTAGAAAATGAAAAGTTCAGCCTTTCGCTTGTCGCGACCTGTCAGCGTTATGGACTAAGTTACCGAATGGAGACCGGGAAGAAAAGGCTGCAAAAAACATTTTTAACTCATGGAGACAGTGATAAATTTTCAGAGGAACAAATTGCATATGCTGCCGAGGATGCCTTGGCTACCGCCCAGCTTTACCCCCAACAAATAAGTAAAGCTGTCCAGATGGATCTGATACATCATTGCTTAACAGTTGAAATGCCCTGGACGAAAACCAATGCACGTATAGAATGGCAGGGAGTAGGAATAGACTTGGTTAAAAGAGAGCGCTTGATTGAAATTATTAAAAAACACAAGGTTCGACTGGGTCAGCATCTTGCTGAAATCTACGGCATTCAGAACATTAACAGCCATAAGCAACTCCAAATTTTCTTCAGCAGCTGCGGCCTCCTGGACCATTTTAAAAGAAACGGTAAAATTAGTTTTGATAAAAATAATCTAAAGAAGAATGCCCATATTCATCCAGCAGTAGTTGTCCTGAGGGCCGCAAGAAGAGCTTCTGATTTGCTCACTGATAGAATATTGTCAACCGAATTTATCTCTGATGACGGAAGAATCCGGGCGGAACATAAGCAGCTTGGAACAGACACAGGCAGACAGACATCTCGCTGGCCCAATATACTCGGTCTGGACAGGATATTGCGCCCTCTGATCATACCAGAACCTGGTTATGGTATCGGAGAGGTAGACTGGAGCCAGGTGGAGGTGGGCGTTGCTGGCGCTGTTTACGACGACGGAGAACTGGTGAGGATGTTTAATTCAGGGGATGTTTATTCGGCCATGGCTCAGCATTTCTACCAGGACATACTCCCCGAAGAAGCTCTGCATCTTTCAGGCAAAGAATTCAAGGTAAAGTATAAACAGTACCGAAACGAAATGAAGTCCTGCACGTTAGGGATCATTTACGGCATTACACCCGCAGGCCTAGCCCAAGCCTTAAAAACATCCAAGGACAAGGCTGCTGAACTGCAGGAGCGTTTCATGGATATGTTCCCCGAATTAAAATCTGCCTTAAACAGCACGGCCCATTCTGGTATCATAAGAGGATATGCTTCAGGTATAACTGGATTGAAGCGTTTTAGGGCTAGATACGGCAAAGCAGGCCGCAGCGATGCGAACTGGCTGATTAACTATCCTGTGCAGGGAAGTGCTGCAGTGATCTTCAAGGCAGTCGGCAACCGATTAGATAGACTTTACCGAGTTTACGATGCCCGCATAATTATCCCACTCCATGACTCATTTGTCTTTGAGGCCCCGCTGGACATGATGAAGGAAGTTTCTGAGGTAACCTCCAGAGTCATGTGCGAAGTTTTGCAGGAATACTTTCCAGTATTAAAGCCCACTGTTGATGTTAATATTGCAAACCCTAAATGCTGGAACAAGGATGGTATAGATGACGAATTGGAACGTTGGATATCAGGTCTTGATGATATCCTGAACGTTTCTGCTAAATGACAGAGGGTGGTTAGAGGTAACTTGGTTCGGCATGAACTAGGAGATTTTACCTTACTTTGTTTATTATCCATCCTTGCCATATCAAAAAAGACATGGCATTTTTAATA
>PWSL01000330.1 GCA_003563255.1 Desulfonatronospira sp.
CCGCACTTATTTTTCTGAAGGATGTTTGACGGCATTTTAAAAATAAGTGACGGAAGAGCCAGTCCCCGTGCCACAGACAAAGAGCTGAACAGATACTCAAAAGAGAGGTTTAAATCATGGCAAGGACCATCAAGCTTATTATGGCAATTACAGGAATTCTTCTTTTCCTGATTATTCTGGCCATCATTGTTTTGCCGCACATTGTGGACTTCAATAGGCACAAGGCCGAGTTAGAGGCAGGGATTTATAATGCTACCGGCTACCGGGTTTCCCTGGAGGGGGATATTGAGCTCTCCTTTCTTCCCTGGCTGGGCATTGACGTAGGCAAGGCCAGTGTCGCAGCACCTCCGGAATTTGAAGATGAAAAACTGGGTTCGGTCGAAGCCCTGCAGATCCGCCTGCAGGTGTGGCCCCTGTTGCTGGGTCAGGTGCAGATGGACCGTGTGGTCCTGAAAAACCTTGACCTGTCTCTGCTGAAAGACGAACAGGGGCGTCCAAACTGGTTGGCATCAAAACCTGACCAGGCTCGAGGTCAACCCACACTTGCCCCCGGAATGGCACATGCCGGTGATTATAATAACTCATTGGATTCCGGTGATTTTTTTATTCCAGACCTGGACATAGCAGGACTTGAAGTAACAAACTCCAGCATTTCATACCGGGATCTAAGTACGGATTTTTATTTCCGTTTGACGGATCTTAATCTCACCGCTGGAAGAATAACTCAGGATACTCCGTTCGATTTGCAGGCTGAGATGAAATATCACCACCATGATCCAGAGCTTGATGCCGATATGAAATTAACCACCCAGGCCATGCTGCAGACTGAGAAAAGGACAATCCGCTTTTCGCAACTGGACATGGATATGGACCTCCAGGGCGAGTCCCTGCCGGAACCTATCCAGGATGCAAAAATCCGGGGAGATATAGTTTATGCCTTCCAGGAAAACGCTCTGCAGATATCAGAACTCTTTATCAAGGCTCTGGAAGCGGAAATACAGGGAGAGGCAAGAGCCCTGGGACTGGACGCCACCCCTGTAATCAGGTTTGACCTCCAGGGCGACAATATCGATCTGGATAGAATAATGCCAGGGCCGCGAAACATGGACGAACCCGGCAACCCCGGAAATAAATCCGGTTCAAATCCAGATAGTGATGACACTAGAGAAATCAATCTGGCATTTCTGCATGATTTTGAGATGAAGGGAAACATCAGGCTTACCGACTTCCAGGCCTGCCAGGCATTTATTGATGAACTTGAGGCGGAAATCGCCTCAGAACAGGGAGAACTGGTCATATCCCCTGTTCAGGCTGTTCTTTACCAGGGCACTCTCTCAGGATGGTTAAAGGCCGCCGACGTGAGGGGGGAGGCACATCTGGAAATAAACAAAACCCTTAAAGACGTCCAGGCCGGTCCATTGCTGCGGGATCTCACAGACAAGGACTTTCTCACCGGTATGGCCGGGCTTGACCTGAAGCTGAGAACATTTGGAAACAATACCGATCTGTTACTTGACAACCTCTTTGGCGATGCCCGCATGGAAATGCAAGACGGCACAATCAGGGGCATTGACCTGGACCATCAGATCCGGGATGCCTTTGCAATAGCTTTCGGAGATGAACGCCCCCCCAGGGAAGAAAAAAAGGATTCAACACAATTCTCCAGTTTCAAAGGCAGCTTTGACATTGTTTCCGGAGTTGCATCCTCACAGGACCTGGAACTGGTTTCTCCTGTGCTGGGCATGAGAGGCGACATGCGTTTGGATCTGCCCGGATCCCGCGTGGATTCCAGGGCCAGGGTAGCCCTTGATGGGGCCTTGAAAGAGGAAATACAGAACCGGTATGCTTTGCCGGATGCTGATATACCCCTTCGCATACAGGGGCCTTTTGATGATGTAAGGGTTGGCCTGGATGTAGAAGACATCATCCGCAAACTGTTGCAGGACAAAGGCGAGGGGTTGCTGCAGCAGTTGTTGGACCAGACAGACCCGGAAACTCAAGGCGATGCAAACCAGGAAAACGGGCCCCGGGATATGCTGCGACGTCTTTTGCCGGGCTAGTTTTCCCGTCACCATGCACCCGGCCTGGGGACTGTCCCGCCAGTACTGTCTGTGCAGATTCAAAAAATTCAGCGTTGGTAGTTTTTTATATGTACAGGAAAGGTGTCGCGGGGACTGTCCCCTGGCCGGTATTGGCCTTCTGAATGGTTACAGTGCCTCTCCCCTTCCAGCTCAAATTAAGTGTCGCTGTAGTGGTAACCGATCACTAAAAGGAGCCCTGAATGACAGCTGATAATTCTGAGGGTATTCCAGGTTCCTCGGGACTGGAACTTGAAGTCTCAGAAGACCGGATGAGCGTCAAGGTAAAAAACTATTCTCCAACCACAGGCTCTCATGGAGATCTTAGTCTGGAGGATATCTATGCCGAGCTGAAAAGGCTGGATGTCGTGATGCAGCCGGTGGAGAGCATACTGAAGAATGTTCTCCTCAGAGCCTGGTCTGGTTCATCCATCAAGGACCTGACCATCATGACCGGAGTATTGCCCCGAAAAAAAGGGGTAAGGTTTTTTGAGCACAAGGGCAATCTCTCCTTTCCTGTATTCAAGGACATTCTTATTGGAACCTATACCACCGCTTCGCAGGACCAGTCCGGCCGGAACGTTTTTGGACGTCCGGTGTCCCCGAACAAACTCGGTCCAGAGTATTTCCAGGACATTGCCATCGGTCCGGGTTGCAGGATGGACCAACAATCCGGCGGCGTCGTGGCCAAGGGATACGGACTGGTGCAGTTGGACCCGGGCAAGGTGGACGTAAAGCCTCTTTTTCGCATTGCCGGCGAAAAAAGCCGCATGGTCAGCATCATATTCCCAAAGGATTACCATGAAATAGATATGCAGCTGGATAAGATCCTGAACTCCCTGGAAGATATGAAGGTCGCTGAAAACATGATCGATTATCAGGCTATTGAAAAAGCCCTGAAAAACGCCCTGAAAACCAAAAGCCCTCAGATTACCATAGCCGCCAGGGGAACCCCGGCAAAGCACGGCCGCAACGGTTTTTTTGAGCTGGCGAGAGCTCTGGAACCTGAAGAAGTGGATGATTCCGATATCACCAGGAGAGTGGATTTCAGGCAGCAAAGCGTTTACAGATCAGTACCAGAAGGCACTTTACTGGGCAGAATACATCATGCGACCCAAGGACGTGACGGCCAGGATATATTTGGAAATGTGATTACCGGCAGGGACGGCAAAGAGTGC
Organism: Desulfonatronospira sp.; assembly: GCA_003563255.1. Taxonomy (GTDB): domain Bacteria; phylum Desulfobacterota; class Desulfovibrionia; order Desulfovibrionales; family Desulfonatronovibrionaceae; genus Desulfonatronospira. The sequence goes on from PWSL01000330.1 coordinate 3,257, forward strand.
GGCCTCGGGCCGGGAGAGAATGTGCGCCTTGATTCTTCCACCGGGGATCTTGTGGCGGAGACTGCCGGCCTGGTGGTTTTCAGCGAAAAGCAGGTTTCCATAATTGATTTTTTACAGGTAAACGGGGATGTCAGCCTGTCCACCGGAAATATCAAGTTGAACAAGGGCTCCCTGGAAGTCATGGGCACTGTCAGGGATGGATTCTCTGTGCGCTGCCCCGAACACCTGATTGTGCATAAAGGCATTGATGACGCCCAGGTCCTGGCCGGAGGCAACATCGAAGTCCAGGGGGGAATTGTCATGAAAGGCTCAGGCTACATCAAGGTCAAGGGCACTCTCCGCTGCAAGTTCGCAGAAAATGCCAGTATCATGGCCGTGGGTCAGGTTTCCTTTGCCAATAACCTGACCAACTGTACAGTTACCTGCAAGGACAAGGTAGTCTCCCACGGCAAAGGCAAGGTCATGGGAGGCAGGATTACTGCTGAAAAAGGGATGGAGGTCCGGGAACTTGGATCTGGTTACGGAGTCAAGACAGAGGTAAATATCGGCCTTGTACCCCAAAGCATACAGCGCCTTCTCAATGAAAAGAAAAAACTCAGGTACCACAAGAATGAAATCAATAAAAAGATTTCATCCATGGATCTGAAAAATTCCAGCCCGGAGCAGAAAAAGGCCATTCAGGAAATTATGCACACCTTTAATGTTATCCAGGAAAGGTTGATAAAAACCGACAGAATACTGGATGAAAAAAGAGAAGAATTTAAAAAAAGCACCAATCTGGTCCTTAAAGTAACCAATACTGTATATCCCGGCTCTGTCATCACCATCTCAGGCAAATCAATGTATGTTCGGAATCAGATGAAGGCCTGCAAATTTTTTTACGACCCGGTGGATGACAGGATTTCCTGGAGCTGACTTGCAGGGAGCATTATCACTACAGGGACGCTTCATTTGAACTCGAAGGAGACTGGCTCTCCCCGCACTTTTTTTTCAAATTCATTCAAACTCGAGAGTTCTTGGTTCTTGGTTCTTCGTTCTTCGTTCCTGGTTCCTGGTTGAAAGAAATAAAGTGAATAAATTTGGATAGATATCTGGTCTGGCCCGAAAGACATGTTGAGTTGCCAAAAAAGCCAATAAAAATAAATAGTTACAAAAAAACTTTGTAACTTCTCAATAACTCCGGGCAGTATTCCTGGATACCGGCTTCAGCCGGTATGACATCACAATGCAACGACCTGTTTTCATTCGTCATTCCGGCGAAAGCCGGAATCCAGGTATTTTCTTAGTGTAAGATCGCCCGTAGTTATTAAGTGCGGCGGTGCCTGTCCCCTGCTTTCCTTAAAAACGCTGAACAGATACGGTTAAAGTTTTCTGCCTTCTGTCCGATAATAGTGATAAGAAAGAAAGGAGGCAGTCATGAATATCACCAGCTTCGATATAAATCCCTTGGTCTCATTGGACTTAAAATCAACCGGCACCCAGAAGAACTCGGGTGATCCCGGCAAGACCACTGTAGAACCCCAGGCTTCACCCTTGGTCTCATTGGACTTAAAATCAACCGGTACCCAGAAGAACTCAGGTGATCCCGGCAAGACCATTGTAAAGCCCCAGGCTTCAAGCCAGGAGACGGACCTGAACAAACTGCACAGCGCAGCCAACTCCATAAAAGAATACATGAATTCCCTGGGGGTCAAGCTGAACTTCCAGTTTCAGGAGGATAGCGACCGCCTGCAGGTGGTGGTTGTTGATCCTGAAAACGATAAGGTCATCCGCAAGATACCTTCGGATGAACTCCTGAGCCTGGCCGAATCCATAGAGGACATGCTTGGTGTGCTGGTAAACAAGAAATTTTAAGCCTGTCTGCTTTTAAATTCTGGCAAACCGCCTCCTGCCTGTCCGAATCTTTGTAACCATTCAGGGGAGCCGATACCGTCCGTCCAGGGGACAGTCCCCGCGACACTATTCCTGCATCAGTATAATACTACCAACGCTTACTGCAACAGTCTGGAAATGACGTAAAATGTGGCGAATCCCGCTCCCAGCGGGATATACAGGTATAGTCACGGGGTACAGCGCCCTCCGCCCTTCCAGGCCAGGAGGCCCAGCACTGCTCCGCCCACCAGAACAGCCAACAGCACGCTAATAGTCACAGACATATAGCCTTATCTCCTTGTGTTTCCAATACATGTTCAAATGCACCCTACACCCAGCCATCCAGAACACCAAACCCCGCAAAAAAGGCGCGATCCTCCAACGGACCACGCCTTTTTCACTCTTGCTCTTATTTCCCAGGCCCCGGCCGTTCAGTCTCAATCCGGAAGCCTCTTCCAATAATCCCTGATCATTTAATCCTTATTCCATAATCC
>PWSL01000389.1 GCA_003563255.1 Desulfonatronospira sp.
GGGAACATCTTCCGGACGCTCCGCGTCCACCAATGATCCAGCACTCACTTTTGAATACTATTTTTTCTGGTATTTCTCCATTGCCAAAAGTGAGTGCTGGATCCAGATACGCTCCCACGCATAGAGTGTTTTTTTCCACAAAGTAACATCGCCAAATATCTCACCTACACGATCTGGACCCGGATCAGCAGCAGATAGGCAAGCATGACCACGCCAAGCAGGTACATCATCAGATTCGCCTCCCTGGGGCGACCCGCCAGGAGTTTGACAACCGGGTAGCTGATGAATCCAAGTGCCAGCCCATCAGTTATGGAATTGGTCAGCGGGATGCCCAGCATGATCAGAAACGCGGGCAGGCTTTCGGTGTAGTCGTTCCAGTCGATCATCAATATGCTCGTGCACATGAGCGTTCCCACTACCACCAGGGCTGATGCCGTAATCGGGGCATAGCCTCCGACCATGGCCGCAAGAGGGGCAAAGAACAGCGCTAAAATAAACAGGATCGCCACCACCACGGCGGTCAGCCCGGTGCGTCCGCCCTGCTCAATTCCAGCGGCGCTTTCGATGTAGCTGGTCACGGTGCTGGTCCCGAACAGGGAGCCGATGATGGTAGCCCCGGCATCGGAAACCAATGCCTGGTTGGCCCGGGGCAGGACGTTGCCGCGCATGAACCCGCCCCGTTCCGCCACACCCACCAGCGTGCCGATGGTGTTGAAGACGTCAGTGAAGAGCAGGATAATGACAAACGGCAGGCAGACCAGGCTGAAGGCGGTACGGATATCCAGCTGGAACATGGCCGCGTTTTCGATCCGGGGCAGGCCGATGAACGTGCCGCCCCAGTGGACCTGTCCGAGGGCCCAGGCAAGCGCCGTGGACAGAAGAATGCCGATCACGATGGCCCCCCGGACCTTTCTGGCCATCAAGGCGGAGATGACCAGCAGGCCGAAGGTGAACACCGCAATGTCAGCGGTCATGAAATCCACGTTGAGCCCGACAAACGTTCCCGGGGCCGCGATGAGGACCGAACCGTTCCGAAGCCCGATAAAGGCGATAAACAGGCCGATCCCGGCCGCGATTCCGTTTCTCAGGCTTGGACTGACGGATTCGATGATCGCCTGGCGTACCTTGAGCAGGGATAGAATCAGAAAGCCCACGCCCGAAAGAAAGACAATGCCCAGCCCGGTTTGCCATGGGTTGGTAATGCCAAGGGCAGCCAGGCTCATGACAATGGTCACGAAAAGGTAATTGTTTCCCATTCCTGGCGCCTGGGCAATGGGATAGCGGGCGTAAACGCCCATAATAAACGTCCCGGCTGCCGCGGCCACGCAGGTTGCCAGGAGCACGGCCTGGTGATCGAGGCCGGTGGGGTTCCCCAGGAAATCAGTGGCCAGGATCGCCGGGTTGACGAAGATGATGTAGGCCATGGTCAGAAAGGTCGTCAGCCCGGCAGTGACCTCTGTACGCACACTCGTGTTGTTTTCGGATAAACGAAAGATTTTGTTCAGCAGTGCAGCCATCCAGCACGTCCTCCCTTCAAAAGTCCTCCATTCAACCAGCAGTGCCGATCCAGCCCTGTCACTATTCCAGACCTGGACGTCATGACTGGTGCGATCCAGGCTGGTCGGAGATTTTCCGGGTCAGGGTTTTTCCTGCGACGTTTGCATATCGCACCAGAGCAAACAGGCAGCCCAGCGATGTCACCACACCCAGAATATTTGCGAATTCAGCGCTCAGGTTAAATCCGATGTCCGCCTGGGCGATGAAAGAAATGCACACAGCGGTCATAAATGCCGCCGGAAGCGATGCCATCCAGTGAATTCTGCCGGAACAAGCCAAAAAAATGGCTGCCGCCCACAGTACCATCATGGCCAGAAACTGGTTGGTCCAGCCAAAATACCGCCAGATGATCTGAAAATCCTGGGTGGAAATAATGTATGCCGTCAGGAACAGGGGGATTAGCAGCAAAAGGCGGTTGAAAGGCCTTGCCTGGTTCAGGCGGAAGGTTTCGGCCAGGATCAGCCGGGTTGAACGAAAGGCAGTGTCCCCTGAGGTAATGGGCAGAACAATGACTCCGAGAATGGCCAGCAGCCCGCCCACAGGCCCGAGCAGCGATCGGCAGACCTGGTCAACCACCAGTGACGGCGTGCCGGCCTGTATGACCTGGTAGAGCGCTTCAGGACTTTGATAAAACGACATGCCGGCGGTCGCCCAGACCAGGGCGATGGTGCCTTCGGCGATCATTCCCCCGTAAAATACAAGGCGGCCTTTTTTCTCATTGACTATGCACCTGGCCATGATGGGCGACTGTGTGGAGTGAAACCCGCTGATGGCGCCGCAGGCCAGGGTGATGAAAAGCATGGGCCAGATTGGAAGATGACCGGGATGGGTGTTTTGAATGGGATCAATACTGGGCAGGATATGCATGTCAGAAAACGCCATGCCTGCAGCGATGCCTACGGTCATGAATAACAGGAGCAGACCCAGGAAAGGGTAAACACGCCCGATAATCTTGTCCACGGGCAGAAAAGAGGCCAAGAAGTAATAGCCGAAGATGCACCCCACGAAAAGCTGGACATTGAGCCCGGTCAGGCTGCCCAACAGGTTGGCCGGGCCCAGGATGAAGACCACGCCCACCAGGATCATGAGCACCATGGATATCACCCGCATGACCATTTTTGCGGGCATTCCCATGAACTTGCCGATCACTTCGGGCAAGGAAGCGCCCTTGTTTCGAAACGAGAGCATCCCGCTGTAATAGTCATGAACAGCCCCGGCAAAAATGGTCCCGATCACGATCCAGAACAGGGCAGCGGGCCCGTAAAGGGCCCCAAGAATGGGGCCGAATATGGGGCCGAGCCCGGCAATGTTGAGAACCTGGATACAGAATGCTTTCCACGCGGGCAGGGGAACATAGTCGACGCCGTCAGCCATTTCCCGGGCAGGAACTGCTCCGCCGGGATCGCTGCCGAATGTCTTTTCCACGAATCTTGCGTAGGTGAAGTATCCGGCAATCAAAAACAGGATGCAGAAGATTAAATATGCCATTAAACAAAACTCCTGCAAGGTTCATGGAACAACAGGTTGTTTCATTGATTTCAAGGACGGAAGCAAGCGGATTTTGTTTGAAATTTGTGCTAAACGCCTATTGACGCACAGCAAAATAATGCTATACAGGGTCAGTATTTTTTACAAGGAAATATCAATTATGAAAAAAATATTCTTTCTGTTCCTGCTGTTTTTCTTTTTTTCGGCTGATAACGCTTTTGCCTGGGGTCCCATGACCCACACTCATTTTGCCTTTGAGATTCTCCGGGCCGCCAGCTTGCTGCCAGTTGCCGTGTATTCTCTGTTGACGGCCTACTCCACCAATTTTATCTACGGTTCGGTGGTTGCGGATTACTTTCTAGGCAAACCGGGACATAAAAACCCCCATGACTGGGAAACCGGGTTTATGTTGCTGCAGGCTGCGGGCAAACGCACCGACCAGGCTTTTGCCTGCGGTTTTCTGAGCCATCTGGCTGCGGATACCGTGGCTCACGGCAAGATGAACCTGGGGGCAAAGGGCAAACTGGGCCATGCCTGGGTGGAGATGGAATCCGACAGCCTGGTGACCAGGCAGTGCTGGCCGGCAGTGGTCCGACTGGACAAGACCCGCCTCAAGTCAAACGACCGGCTGGCCGGGAAGGTCATCGATCCCAGAGATTGCCGTTCCAGGGGATTTCAGGGAATCTACCGGGCCTGCCTGAGCATGTCCGGACTAAACCGTCGCCGCATCACCAGTTATTACAGCGAGGATTTTGACACGTATCACAGCATGTCCGTGCAGCGCGCTATTGACGTCCTTAGCCGCAAAGAATCCAGCATATACGTGCAGATGACGCCAAACATCAAAAAAAAGACAAAGATGCTCACCGCACTTAAAAGCATCCTGGCCTGAAAATTATTTCCTCGGACCAAATACCATTCAAAATTACACGTGATTGCGCAGCTTCAGTTCCATGGGATGAGGATTCAGATACACCTGTTCTTTGAGGTAAGGCTGTTGATATTTGCGAACGTAGTGATTCAGAAGGGTTACAGGCACAATGAGAGGCACCTGGGATTTCTGGTAATTGCTGATGACTTCCAGTAATTCCTGCTTTTCATCGCTGCTTAGATCCCGCTTGAAGTATCCCATAACGTGCTGCAGCACGTTGACGTTCTTTTTTATAGTGGAAGCAAACTTCAAGGCAGCCATGAGCTTGCTGATATACAGGGATGCCAGTTCATCCGGCGGCGTTTTCCCGGCCCCGGCCACCATTCTGCCCAGTTCCCGGTAGGCATTTACATTGTGTGCCATGAGAAGCAGCTTGTGCCTGGTATGATAATCCACCAGCCTGGAAGTGCTTAAACCTTGTTCCATATGTTGCATCCACCTGCCGAACACGAAAATCCTGGTGATGAAATTTTCCCGCAGCATGGGATCATGCAGCCTGCCCTCCTCTTCCACCGGCAACAGGGGAAAGCGCTCCATGAACATCCCCGCGAACATCCCCCGGCCTTTGGGTACCGGGTGCCCTTTGTCATTGTAGACCTTAACCCTTTCCATGCCGCTGCTGGGTGATTTGCTCTTGAAAATAAACCCGCACAGCCTCTCCTGTTCCAGTTCATCAAGCCTCCTGGACGCCCAGTTCTGCATCATCTCTGTATAGTCTTCGCCCGACTTCTGGGTGACCAGCCTGGGGTTGTCCACATCACCCACCAGGCGCAGAGCTTCCCTGGGAGTGGACATGCCTGACTCCGTTTCCGGACACACTGGCACATAACTGACATACTTACCCAGCAGATCCCGAAGGTACCTGTCCAGCTTGTGCCCACCGTCATAACGCACGTTTTCGCCCAGAAGGCATGTACTTATTCCAATTTTCAAATGCTTCTCCTTTATCTAAAAACTCAATAAATTTCGCACAATAATTTGGATTTATTACATTTTTACATACTTCATATGTCCAGATGTGCTTTGCACAAATTTCGGAACATGTTTTTTCATTTTCAAAGAAAGCCAGGAGGTTTTGCCCACGGAACTCACTGAAGCACACTGAAGTTTTTTCTTATCGCTCCCCACGCTCTGCGTGGGAGCGTATCTGGATCCAGCACTCACTTTCGGCAATGGAGAAATACCAGAAAAAAAGTATTCAAAAGTGAGTGCTGGATCATTGGTGGACGCGGAGCGTCCGGAAGATGTTCCCACGCAGAGCGTGGGAACAATAAAGGAAATGATGCCCCGAAGGGGCCACATTTTCCGTGCAGGGGCGCGGAAAAAGCCTAGACGCTTAGCACAAATTTCAAGCCAACATGTTGGTCGTTAAAATCGGTTCGTGGTTCCTGGTTACCTTTTGTTCCCAAGAAAGAAAACAAATCCGAAGAATTTTCTGCATAGCAGGGTTTAACCGGGCCTGCTCCCTTGTATAGGATCACGGGCACGGTGTAAACTCCCTTCCTTTTCTTCCGGCACTCATGAATGCCGGAAGAAAGTGAGTGCTGGAGTGATTACCTTTTGGCCTGGCTTCCGCCTGTCACGCCTGTGGCGTGATTTAATTGCTCGCAGAGCAAGCCCGAAGGGCATTAAACTGGGAGCCAGGA
>PWSL01000222.1 GCA_003563255.1 Desulfonatronospira sp.
ATCCAGCTCTCAGGATATGAAGGACCCATTCGCCAGATGGCCATCAAAGATCTCGGACATGAAGAACCAACACTTCTTTTGACCAACCAGCTCACTGCTTCACCGTCCAGGCTTATCTCGCGATACGCAAGACGCATGCTCATCGAAAATAATATTCAAGACGGCATTGACTTCTTTCACATGGACGCTCTATCCTCAGCAGTAGCCATGAAGGTCAACCTCGATCTCCAACTCACACTTATGGCCAGCAGTCTATATCACCTGCTGGGTCAGGATGTGGGCCGGGGATATGAAGTGGCCAAATCAAGACATATCTTTCGGGACTTGATAAATACCAGTGCCCAGATCAGACTAAAAGAAAACATAATCGAGGTCCAACTGTCTCGCAGGGCTCACAACCCCTTGCTTATTTCCGCAGGCTTCCAAGGCTGTGAAATTAAAGTCCCATGGCTGAACAGCAACCTAAAAATCGATTTCAAATAGCCCTCGCGGTGTTAAGTCCAAAAACTAACGCGGTAATCCAGGCTAGTGCTCTTTATTCTTCAAAACCGTGTGTGCGAAGCACCAGTGTGAAGCCTGCAGGCTTCCAGTGCCAGAAAAGATTATTTTGGCACTGGCAACTTCGTTGCCCACGGGCGGCTTTGCCGCTCACGGTTGAGAAGTACGCCTGAAGTCTACTCTCGGTGGTGATTACTGGAACCCACTGAATGGTTACGGTTGCGGGGAAGCGTGATTGCAGGCTCAAAACTTTTTATCTCTCAAAGGACTTGAGGAACAGCAGAAAAACCTTTAAGCCGTGATGATTACAGGGCAGCAGGTATTTTCAGGTATATATTTCAGGGTTGAAAGCCTGAGCCTGATGCCGGGATATTTCTGGAGATTAGTACTAACGCGGACTTTGCCCGCAACCCAATAAAGAAAAGAGCTTTTTTGACAGGATTAACAGGATTAAGAGATTGATTAAGAGAAAAACATTTTTGTCCTGGCCGGGAGCCAGGCCAAAAGGTAATCACTCCAGCACTCACTTTTTTCCGGCACTCATGAATGCCAGAAGAAAGTGAGTGCTGGATGGCTAATGCAATCTGCGGCTTCCGGCCGCAGATTGCTTATCCTGTCAATCCTGTTAATCCTGTCTAAGTTTCTTGTTTTTTATGACAGGGTTTCAGGAGTAAGTCTAAAGGAGATGAACCAGTGTATATAGTGACCGGAGGGGCCGGATTCATCGGCAGCGGATTTGTCTGGAAGCTGAACAGCATGGGCATTGAGAATATTCTCATAGTGGATCGTCTGGGCCATAAAGAGAAATGGAAGAACCTGGTCAATCTTAGGTTTCAGAATTTTGAACATAAGGACAGTTTTCTGGACAGGCTGGAAAACGGTGATTTCGGAAGGGTGGAAGCCATAATCCACATGGGGGCCTGTTCTTCCACCACGGAAAGTGATGCCGATTATCTAATGCACAACAATTTCAGTTATTCTCAGAGACTGGCCAGGTACTGCATAAGCAGCGGCTCCAGGTTTATATATGCCAGCAGTGCGGCAACCTACGGGGACGGCAGCCGTGGATTCAGCGATGACCCGGAAATCATGCCGGACCTGCAGCCACTGAACATGTACGGATACTCCAAGCAGCTCTTTGATCTTTGGATGCACAGGCAAAACTGGTTGGACAGGGCTGTGGGGCTGAAGTTCTTCAATGTTTACGGTCCCAACGAGTATCATAAGGAAGACATGCAGAGCGTGGTGCGCAAGGCATATTTTCAGGTGAAGCAAACCGGGAGGGTGCGGCTTTTCAAGTCCTATCACCCTGATTATCGGCACGGGGAGCAGAAAAGAGACTTTATTTATCTCAAGGACTGCCTGGAGGCCATGGCCTGGCTTCTGGAACACCAGGAAGTAAACGGGGTTTTCAATCTGGGTTCCGGGCGGGCCGAGTCCTGGAACGACCTGGCCGGTGCCGTGTTCAAAGCCCTGGGCCGGGAAACGGATATCGAATACATAGACATGCCCGAGGAAATACGGCCCAAATACCAGTATTTTACCCGGGCCCGGATGCACAGGCTGGAGGCCACCGGATGCCCGGTACGTTTTTCTTCCCTGGAAGAGGGGGTGCATGATTATATTCTAAATCACCTGGAACAGGATGATCCCTATCTTTCACTGCGACCTGTTGAACACCAATAATAAGCGATCAGTAGTTTATGTTTAAAAAAATACTGCATCCCGTGGATTTGAACGAATCCCTTACTGAAATAAAGATAAGGGCTTCGTTTTTGTACAAGATGAAGGCCGAGGATATGGTGTTTTTTCATGTGCTAAACCCCGGACTGGGTGGCCACAAGCATGCCGAGTCCAGGCTCAGGCATTTTCAGAGCGCTCTGGATGAAGTTGGGATAAACGTACACTATAAAGTGGAAGAAGGACATGTGGCCTCAGAGATCACCAGGGAGGCCAGGGAGCAGGGCGCTGACCTTATTTATATTCCGGCAAGGGGCAGAAATTTTCTCATGAGCTCACTTCTGGGAAGCACCACCCAGGATGTGGTCCGCCTGGCGGACAGCCCGGTCTGGGTGCACAAGAAAAGACCTGATTTGCGGCATGAGGAGCAAATGCACCGGATCGTATTTGCAACGGATTTTCAGCAGGCAGCAGAAAAATGCTGTCAACCGGTGTTCTTTCTCGGGGAGCTGGTGCCGGAACTTGTAGTCCTGCATGTGGGGGAGAGAGCGGCTGATCCGTATTCGGAACAGCTTAGGCGGGAGCATGTCAATGTAAAGCTGGAAGAGCTAAAAGAGCAGTACTCGGGATATTACCGGAAGGTAAGGCAGATATCCAGGATCGGCTCTCCTGCCAGCCACATACTGGATGTGGTGGATGAAATCCAGGCAGACGCAGTGATCCTGGGAAGACTCAATGAGCCGTTTCCCCTGCATGTGATGGGTTCCACCTGCGCCAGAGTCGTTTCCCGGGTCAACAGCTCGGTTCTGTTGATTCCATAATGGCCAGGCTTTTCCTGCGACTTTTCTGCGGGGCGGATGAATTTCGAAAAAGGGACAAAACCTGACAAAAGCCAGCTGCAGCTGGTGCAAACTGTAACTTTAAACTAAATTTCAGCCGGGTCTTAATATGTTCAAGGATACGGTTTTTGTTGCATCGTTAATCATTGTAGCCGGTTTTGTGCTGCTGGGAATATTTGACCAGGAACTTCTGGACAGCATTTCCACAACCATTCATGGCGGCATTATAGCCAATTTCGGCTGGGCCTATCTTCTGGTGACCTTCTTTTTTCTGGTTTTCTGTATTGTCCTGGCCTTGAGTAAATACGGCAATATCAAGCTGGGCAAGGACGAAGACAGGCCGGAGTATACTTATTTCGGGTGGTTCAGTATGCTCTTTGCCGCCGGCATGGGCATCGGGCTTATTTTCTGGGGAGTGGCCGAACCTTTGAGCCACTATATGCAGCCCCCGGAACATATAGAAAAGGAAAGCGGCCAGGCGGCCACCTTTGCCATGCGCTACAGCTTTTTTCACTGGGGCCTGCATCCGTGGGCGGTATACATCATCATGAGCATGAGCATTGCCTATTTTTCCTTTCGCAGGGATATGCCTCCTCTTATCAGCTCATGTTTTTACCCCTTGCTCGGGGACAGAATTTACGGGCTGCCGGGAAAGCTGATAGATATCCTGGCTGTTTTCGCCACCATATTCGGCATAGCCACTTCCCTGGGCCTGGGGGCGCTACAGATCAACAGCGGCCTGGAACATATCTATGGTCTTCCAGCCACAGATACCAGCACCCTGCTCATTATTCTTGTCACCACCATGCTGTTTATGATTTCCGCTACCGTGGGGCTGGACAAGGGGATTCAGACCCTGAGCAAGTCCAATATGTTTCTGGCTTTTCTGCTGGTGGTGTTTATGCTGGTTTTCGGACCCACTGCGTATATAATGACTGTTTTTACCGATACCATGGGCGGCTACTTAAGCGACGTCCTGGAGATGAGCCTCACCGTGAACCCGTTTCTGGGACATGAATGGTACAAGGACTGGACCATATTCTACTGGGCCTGGTGGATCGCCTGGTCTCCTTTTGTGGGCATATTTGTGGCCCGTATTTCCCGGGGCAGGACCATCAGGGAGTTTATCAGCGGTGCCCTGCTGGTACCCACCCTGCTCACCTTCATCTGGTTTGCGGTATTCGGCGGGTCATCCCTTTACCTGGAACTGGAGGCAGGAGCCGCAGTAGGCGGAGCAGTCCTTGACGACGTATCCACCGGGCTCTTTGCTGTGTTCGACCATTATCCAGGCTCGATAATCCTGTCCAATGCAGCCATTTTGCTCCTGGTTGTCTTTTTCGTGACATCAGCGGACTCAGCCACTTTTGTGCTGGGCATAATGACTTCCAGGGGATCGCTTAATCCCAGCCTGGGCAAAAAGATCGTCTGGGGGGTGACCCAGTCGTCAGTGGCGGCCATACTCCTGGTTTCAGGCGGTCTGGTAGCCCTGCAGCAGATGGCCATTACCGCTGCCCTGCCTTTCAGCTTTGTGCTTCTGCTTATGTGCTACAACCTTTGGAGAGGTCTGTCCGCAGAGGCAAAAGAAGGGCTCAACAGTCGTTTTTCCAGGAGATGACACGGGGGCAGGTGGAGAAAAAGGGTTTAAACTCAGTTTGAAGGATGCGCCTGCAAAAAGTCGGGAAATGAAAAATTCAGAAATCAATAATCTACATAACTCTTTGATTTTACTGACCTCTGATCTCTGACGTCTGTGACTGCAAAAATGTAACCATTCAGGGGGTGCCAGCAATCGCCACCGAGAATAGACTTGAGGCGTATTCGCCAACCGTGAGCGGCAGAGCCGCCCGTGTGCAACGAAGTTGCCCGTGCCAAAAAAATCTTCTTAGGCACGGGAAGCCTTCAGGCTTCACACGGGTGCTCCGCACACACGGTTTTGAAGAATAAAGATCCCCAGCAAGGCATTACCCGCCTGGTAGGCAAATTGGCATATCCCCCCTGAAGGGTTACACAAAAATGACTTTTTGCAGTCACATCTTGAAGGGTCGAGGCCTGGCTATGAATTTTGTATTTACCTCATAAATGGAGGAAGACTGTAACTCTAATTGTTTTTGACAGCAAAGAGGGTCAAATACAGCGCAGGAGAAACAATCTCCTGCGCTGTATGCTGAAGTTATGCCTTGACAGTCTTCATATGCATGACCAGTGCAAGGACGCCTCCTGCTGCACAAACAAGCGCAAGTATTGTCAAAAATCCGGCTACCATGGTTTTGCTCCTCCGTTTCAGGTTAGTATTCTGGTTTTATGTATCCATTGAAAGGTACCGAGGTTTTAATGCTTTGAAATTTAACTACGCAATTTTATTTGCATCAAATTCTAGTTGATGTATCATATAAATGAAACTATTGTACAATTTTTAAAAGTAAATACACTGAAATAGAAAATGTGTCAATAAAATTTTTGTGAACTTTTTGAGCGAGGAGTATCTGTTTAGCGCTTTTAAGGAAAGCAGGGGACAGGCACTCCGGGACCCACTTGAGCATCATTTTGTGCTTAAAATATCTCATTTTTTGGGACAATCACGCCTCAGGCGTGACGGAAG